>VGFA01000004.1 GCA_016869025.1 Armatimonadota bacterium
CAGGCCGTGGCCGCTTCCCACGGCGGCCTGGATCAACCGACCGCAGATCCAAACGACCACGAAGGAGGTGTGGCGACCGGGAGCCTAATTCACAAAGGAACTTGTCTCAGAGGTGTTGACACGTTCCACAAGTGCTATGGTATCAATGCCAGGGCCGCATCCAACATCAAGCACTTTGTGCCCTGTTTGAATGTGCATACGTGCATATGTGCGTTGCTTGAGTTGTTTGAGAAACGCTCCAGCAACCTGAAGATATTCTTGGTCAACATATCCTTTGGGTGTAGCCATGAAATGTTCCTCCTCTGCCCTGGTGGGCAGGCTAACAAGAAATGGACAGACCTGCCTAAACCCCCAAACACAGCAAGCCCTGCAGTCTAGCACCTACCACCATGTTCTCCCTGATCCCGCTCGCTTCCTTATGAGCCGAGCCCGCGACCCCCTACCCGCCGCCGCAATAGACAGATCTGCCCATTCCATCCTTCACCGACCTGGCGGCGGCCCCCGCACGCCGCCCGGCTCTTGGCCCGATTATCGCGCGCTGATGATACTCCCGCAATCCTGGAGATGCCTCCACGGGCCGCCGCCCCACCGGGTCTGGCCGCCCCCTACACCCCGGTGAACCGATAGAAAGGGCTCAGAGCCGCCCCGGGCCCCCGGTTCAGCACGAGCGTGTAGATCATGGTCGTGCTCACATCCCGGTGGCTGAGGAATTCCTGGACCGTGCGAATGTCGTGCCTGTCCTCAAGCAGGTGTGTGCCAGACGAATGGCGGAGTGACCAATGGGCCCGTGACAGAAGGGCGGCGCCCGGGCCTAGGTGGGATCTGGCTGGTGGAAGGTTTCGCTCATAGGCCGGCGCAATACCACAGCCGGATCGGCAGGCCCGTGTCCCCTTCCGATCGGCAGGCCGGCCGAGATCGCCGCGGTGATGAGCTCCTTGGCCCGGGCGACCGCGTCGGGCACGGCAAGTCCCCTCGCCAGGCCCGCGGCGATGGCCGCGGAGAAGACACAGCCGGTGCCGTGGGTGTGCCGCGTCGCCGCCCTGGGAGCGGCGAATTGCCGGAACGTTGCGCCGTCGTAGAGAAGGTCCACGGACCGGTCGCTGTCCTGGAGGTGCCCGCCCTTGACCACGACGTACCGTGGCCCCATCGCGCCGATCGCGCGCGCCGCTTCCTCCATCTCGGCGAGAGTCCGGACGGGCCCGCCGACCAGCACGCCTGCCTCATGCAGGTTGGGCGTCACGACCTTGCACAGCGGAAGCAGCAGGAGGCGCAGGGCCTCGGTGGCCTCGGGCCGCAGCAGCGGCGCGCCGCTCTTGGAGATCATCACCGGATCCACAACGAGGCATCTGATGCCCCAACGCCGCACCGCGCCTGCCACCGCCTCGATGATCGCCGCGTTGGATAGCATCCCGGTCTTGGCGGCATCTGTTCCGATGTCGCTCATGATCGCGTCTATCTGCTGGACCACAAACTCGGGCGGCATCTCGACCACGCCGGTGACTCCAGTCGTGTTCTGAGCGGTGAGCGCGGTGATGGCCGACGTGCCGAAGACACCCATCACCGTGAAGGTCTTCAGGTCGGCCTGGATGCCGGCGCCTCCGCCCGAGTCGGAGCCGGCTATGGTCATCGCGCGCGGAACCGTCATCGGAGATCTTCCTTGAAGTGTGTCCATCCACCTGGATCCAGCTGCCGCACCAGCCCACCCTCATCCACGACGATACGGCTCGTACCGTGCCCGGTGAACTCGCCGACCACCGTCGCCGGAGTGCCGGTCTCCTCGACCAGGCCGCGCAGCACCCGGTCGGCGTCCTCCGGCGCCACAGCGAAGAGGAGCTCGTAGTCCTCGCCGCCGGCAAGCGCCAGGTCTAGCGCGTGGCTGGACCCGGCCCGCGTACCACCAGGAGCTACGGCCGCGGCTGCGGCCATAACTGCAACAACGTCGGGATCCGCTGGCACCCTTCCGGCGTCCAGGCGCACGCTCAGACCGCTGGCCTCGCACAACCGCCATAGGTCGAGCAGCAGGCCATCGGAGATGTCAATCATGGCCCGCACCGCGCCGGTCTCCGCCAGGGCCCGGCCTTCACGCAGGCGCGGCCGGGGACGGCGCTGCGCGGCCAGGAGGCGGTCGAGCGCAGGATCGTCCGGCGTGTCGCCCAGCCCCTCAAGCACTGCCAGCCCCGCGGCCGCCCTGCCCAGGGTGCCAGTAACCGCCAGCAGATCGCCGGGGCGCGCGCCGACGCGACGTACTAGCAGTTCGGGCGCGACCTCACCTAGCAGCGCCACGTCCACCACGACGACCGGCGCCTGCGCCAGGTTGCCGCCGACGACGGCGACGTCCGCCTCCCCGGCCATCTCCAGCAGGCCGTCGTAGAGTCCATCCACCCAGGCAGCCTCCAGGTCGCCGGGCAGCATGAGCGAGACAATCGCGTGCTTCGGTACGCCGCCCATCGCCGCGATATCGCTGGCGTTGATGGCCAGGGCCTTCCAGCCGGTGTCGGCCGCCGCGCTGGTGGCGCGCCGGAAGTGCACGTCCTCCACCAGTGCGTCGGTGGTCGCCAGGACCAGGGCACCGGGTGTCCACCGCAGCGCCGCGGTGTCGTCGCCTATGCCCAACACCACATCGCAGCGCTGCCGACCATCGCCGGCCACCGCCTCATCGCGAGGATGCGTGCCGGCGCGAGCCCCGCGGCCGGCGCGTGCGACCCGCGCGGTGATGCGCTCCAGCAGCACCAGTTCGCCCAGGTCGGAGACGCGCACGCCAGAACCAGCCCTCCGAGGGCTATCATCGGAGATGCGCGGGCTATCCCCGGGCCGCACGCACGGCCTCCAACAGGCGGCGCGTCGCACCGGCCACGTCGTCTGCGCCGACCACCGCCGAGATCACCGCAACCCCGTCGGCGCCGGCACGAATCGCCTGGGCGGCATTGTCGTAGGTTATCCCGCCGATGGCAACCACCGCGATCCCCACCGCCGCCCTGATCCGGGTCAGGGGCTCGACCCCTATCGCCTCGCCTGCGTCCGGCTTGGAACTGGTTGGAAAGATGCTGCCCACACCAACGTAGTCGGCGCCCTCGGCCTGCGCCATCAGCGCCTCCTCGACCGTTGCTGCTGAGGCGCCGATGATCTTCTCCGGCCCGAGCAGGCGGCGCGCGTCAGCCACCGGCAGGTCGTCCGGCCCCAGGTGCACACCGTCGGCGCCAACGGCCAGCGCGATGTCAACACGGTCGTTGACGATTAGAGGCGCGCCGGCCCTTCGCGTGATCTCAAGCAGCCGGCGCCCGGCCTCAACCACCCGGCCGGCGGACCACACCTTCTCACGCAGTTGAACCATGGTCGCGCCGCCGGTCACGGCCGCGGTGACGAGGTCCTCCAGCAGACGGCCGCGGCCGAAGGCGCGATCGGCGATGACGTACACGCTTGGATCAAAACCCATCGGACCGAAACGCATCAGCCCTCCCTCACCCGTGCCGCCTGCCGGAGTTGCTCAGCTGTCAGATTGTAGAGCGCGTCCAGCAGGGCCGGGGTCAGCGTGCCAGGGCCGCGCGCGTGTGCAGCGGCGATCTCTGCCGCCACGCCGAAGCACGCTAGTGCCGAGGCGGCGGCCAGCAGAGGTCCCGTACCGTCCGCATATGAGCGGGCGGCCGCGCAGAAGGCCCCGATCACCCCGGTGACCATGCACCCTGCCCCTGGGATCGCGGCCAGCCATGGGTGCCCGTTCTCGACGACCAGAACGCGGCCGGCGCCGGCGACGTAGTCGCACGCGCCTGTCACCGCCGCGACAAGGCCGCGCTCGCGCGAGAGCGCCGCGGCCAAGGCGGCCGCGTCACCCGCGCCACCCGCACCCGCCGATCCCACCGCCGACCCCGCAGAACCCACCGATTCCACCCCGCGGACGAACCCGCTCCGGCCCAGCAGCGCCGCGGCCTCACCAGGATTGGCGCGTACAACTGTCACCAGCAACTCATCGAGCAGGCGGCCGGCCGCGACCGTGCGGTAGCGCGTCGCGCCGGCGCCCACAGGATCCAGCACGATGGGAATACCCCGCACCGTCGCCACGCGCCCGACGGCAAGCATCGCCTCGAGGCGCTCCGGAGTGGGTGTCCCCAGGTTCAGCACCAGCGCGTCCGCAGCAGCGGCCACTTCCTCCGCGTCATCTCCTGCCATCGCCATCACCGGCAGCGCGCCGACCGCACGCGTGGCGCTGGCCACCGCCTGCATCGTCACGAAGTTGGACAAGTGGTGCACAAGCGGGCGCTGCTCGCGCACAGCTGCCAGGAGCAATGCGGCGCGGTCGCCTAGGTGTGCCATCGCTACCGCGACAACCTCCCGGCTGGCGCTGCCACGCCCGCGCGCTCCAGGGCACGCAGGATCAGAACCCCGAGTATCGCGCCCGGAATGCTGCTAGCCAGGAACAGGTATGCGAGCGTCCCCAACGGGATGGCCTTCCCCATCAGGGACGGCGCCACAAGCGCGGCGCCGACCGTGGCTCCGACCACCACGGTTCCGACCGGTTCGAGCAGGCCAACCCAGGACCGGCGCCAGAGCATGTGGGCGAATCCTACGACCAGTGCACCGGGTATGCCTCCTGGAAACGCCAGCAGCGTGCCGACGCCGAACTGGTTGCGCAAGATCGCGGCCACGGTGGCGGCGAGCGCGGCGTACCAGGGCCCCAGCAGAACCCCTGCGATCGCATTGGTCATGTGTTGCCAGGGCAGTAGCTTGGCGCCTGCCACGGGGATGGACCCGGGCACGAACGAAAGCACCACGGGCAGCGCCGCGAAGAACGCGGCAAGAACCAGCTTGCGTGTGGACACTTCTTTGCCTCCTTCTTCTATCCTGTCTTCTATCCTGTCATGGATCAGGTCGCTTTCCGGCCTCGGTGCCGGACTGTCCCGCAAGCGGCCGCACCAGCGTCCGAAGCCGCTCCAAGTCGAACGGCCGGCCGGCAAACGCCAGCGCAGTCGTAATCACCGCCGGCACGGACGCGGCCAGAGCAAACGACGTCAGCAGGTGGCCGCGCGTGAAGCCCGGGTTCGGAAAGAAGGCAACACCGGCGGCCAGACCGGCCAGCGCGCTGACCATCGCCGCCGCTCCGCTGAAGCGCGGCGCGTACATGCCCGCGAAGACCGGCACCATTGCCGCGGCGCAGACCAGGTCGGCGACCAGGAACAGGTAGAGGACGCTGTACCCGCGCGAGGCCACCGCGATCGCCGCGACGGCCAGCGCGACCGTGATCAGGCGCGACCATCGCAGGAGCGGCGCAGGGCCGGCCGCCGGACGAAGCCTGGCCAGGTCCGAGGTAAACACCGCGGCCAGCCCGTTGAGCAGCGTGTCAATGCTGCTCATCGCCAGCGCCACCGCCAGCACCAGTACGGTGAGCACCAACCAGGCCGGCGCCACACCCAGCAGCAGGCTGAAGAACGCTACCGACGGCACTTCCGCGCGGCCGCTGGCGACCGCGACGATGCCCAGCAGGCCGGGCAGGGCCACAATGGGCACCACAACCGCGGCCGATGCGAGGAGCGCATTGCGCAGGACCCGGCTGTCCCTGGCGATGTAGACCCGCTGCCAGTAGCCCTGGTGAAAGAGGTTGGCGGCCAGGATCGCGATCACGAACGTCACGGCGGCCTCGATGCCCGGACGGTGCCCCGGCGAGAGCAGCGCCGGCGCGCCGCTGCGCACCTTCTCGAGCACTGCTCCGCCGCCGCCCATCGCCACCACCACGCCCGAGAGGACCACCACCAGTAGCGGCATGATCACCGCTGCCTGGATCCGGTCGGTGAAGACCGTGGAAGGCAGTCCGCCGTAGGCGGTGTAGGCAACGGTGGCCAGGCCGACCAGCGCCGCGGTCAGTGGAAGCGGCGCCTGCGCCACCTGCCTGACCGCCAGCGCAATCCCGGTCGTCTCGGCGGCCAGGAACACGAACATGTAGAAGAGCATCACCCCCAGGGTCAGGGCATACATCCCCCTTCCGTACCGCAGCCACACGAACTCGGTCAGCGAGTGCCCGCAGGGCATCAGCGCCCGCATCCTCCGGCCGAGCGGGATGAGCGCCAGCATCGGCGCCGCGCTCCCTAGGCCGTAGCCGACCAGCGCGGTCAGCCCGCCCCAGGTACCTGCCTCCGCAGGGCTGTAGAGGATCCATGCGCCCATCGCCGAGGCCACGAGCGTCGTCGCGGTCGCGCTTGTACCGGCCGAGTTCCGATCGCTGATGTAGTCCTCGATCGAGAGGCGCCGGGCGCGCGCGTGGACGACACCGGCAAGCGCGAATCCCAGCGCCGCGGCGATAACCAACGCTATGGCGACGATCCCACCCGACATCCTGCACCCTCGCCAAGCCGCCTTCACAAACCGGCGGCCGCCTTCCCGTCCAGGGCTGGCGGCCACGACCTTCTGCCCTACTTCCCCACGCCAGCATTATCTGGATCGGGTGTATGGGGTCTGCGACAGCGCCGTGTACGGGAGGTCGCACTCTCAGCCCGGCTCGCCCGAGCTCCCCCAGAGGATCGCTATTGAACTGCTATGTCTTACTATAGCCCGGGCGCCATCTGCTGGCAATCGCGCCAACCGCACGATGCTTCCCACGCGTTGAGCCAGCGGGCGGAAACGCTACCCGCTCAATATCCCGGCCAGGGTTCGATCCCCAGGGCGTCCAGCCACGCCGTCACCAGCTCGAAGGCGCGGCGCTGTTCGATGGCGCGCTCTTCTGGGTCTCGGACTTCGTTGAAGTCCGCCACCCAGCTGGGGCCGGCATGTTCCACCGACAAGAACTGCCGTCGGATCTTCCCCAGCCCTTCCCGGACCAACCCGTGGGTGAGGCGCGGGCGAAAGGCCTCGGCCAGCTTCAAGAATCCAACCGGGAAGTAGCGCACGCAGTACAGAATGTCGTAAGCATCCTTCTCTTTCAGACGACCAGCCAGTGCCATTCCCTTCATCACCAGAAACGGGACAACACCGGCCACACTCAATACCACGCGGTCCCGACCACTCCCGGGGAGAGCTCCGTCAACGGTGACACTAACCGTGTCCGCAAAAGCAAGGTCGCACCCCCGAGTCTTCCTCGCCCTTGCGTCCTGCACCGGCACATCGCGGAAGAACCTAAATGGCTGCGTCGGGTCCTGACGATAGCCACGGGCCTGCAGGGCGCGAAGGATGGTCAGGTACGACTCCTCATGGCACCCATCCCCCCACAACGACCATGTTTCCCCGGAACTCACCCATTACGTGCACCAGTTCTATGAGGACGGCCTTGCATGCCTCGACCGCGTCAGGCGAGTAGTCCCCCCCGCGTCACCATTGCGGTCGGAGCCTCTGCTCTAGCAGAAACTGCGCCGCCTCTTCACCACGGCCCTTGTATCCTGCGAGGTCCAGGTAGAGTTGCACGTCACCCACCACGACGTCTCTGCCCACCTTGCGCACGCCGTACAGAAGCCCGTCATCGTATGGCCGCAGGATCGTGAAGTTCGCGCCAGAGGGTACAGGTTTCCACCCAAGGCGCTTGGCCAGTCCTTGGGGATCTGTGACCACATACGAGAACCCTCGCGCATACCGCGCGAAGGGAGCCACTCGGGCTGCTCCCGAGAAGAGCGCCAGGGCATACCGGATGTCGTTGCCCGCGCAGTAGCGGGTCAGTTGCTCCTCCAACTCGGGAGGATCGCCCGGCCCATAGCAATCCAAAGACTCACTCCTGCGGTATGAGTAGTTCGCCGCCCACTGCCGGAGGAGTTCCTCCGGCTTGGTTAGCCTCAACCCCTTGTCCTGTTCCTGGCCGTACTCGAGGTCGAGGAACCGTTGCTTCACCTTGAATGCCAGGCCAATACTTACTCCGGCCTGCAGGGCGAGGGTTTTCACCCGCCAGGGGCACGTCACGTCTTCTAGAAGCACTCGAAGTACGCGGCTGGCTCTAGCAGCAAAGAGGGAGCGTAGCGGACGCCGCTCTAGCCGTGGGTTGGGGAAGTTTCGGTACTCGATGAATACCTTTCCGAAGACGAGGCGGCAGTTGCCCGCCAGGTCCACAAAGCCGACCCCCGCTTCCCGGCAGATCTCCCCGGAGCTTTCACTGATATAGGGGGCGGCGACCACGGGGTAAGTCCGCTGTTTGTCGAAGGTGGCTGCCCGCAATTGTTGGGTCGCGATTCGGATGAGCCGGGGCTCTCCACTCCCTTTCACCTCAACCAGCACTTGCCACCGCTCACCGTCAACCGCGATGTTGAGCGCCAGGTCCCGCCTGCTGCCTCCATCCCGTGCATCGCTCTGCCATCCTTTGAGGCGGATGAAGGGGACCTTCCCTAGGAGGCCCTGGAGGCGCCCCTTCACTTCAGAGACCAGGGCTGTTTCGAGACCTCGAGCGGTTTCGCGGTTCGCGATAGTTTCGCTGTTCATGGCGGTTTCACTCTACTGGGCTCTTTCACCGGTTGGTGAAACAATACTATCCAGTGAAGCCGAAGTCAAGAGGTGGCGTGGCCGCGCGAGACACCGCCGTTGGAGACACCGCGGTTGGGGGCACCGACGCTGGGGCGCCTCCCTATCTACGCCGCCGACAGCCCGCCGTCCACCAGGAGCGCGGCCCCGCTGATCCAGGAGGCCGCGTCCGAAGCGAGAAACAGAATCGCCCGGGCAGCGTCCTCCGGCGTCCCCAGGCGGCGCAGCGGGTAGGTCTGGATGACCTGCGCGCGATGCTCGGGCGTCCACGTCTCCCAGGAGTCGCGGTTCAGGTCGGTCGGCACAAACCCTGGGCAGACAGCGTTGCAGCGCACGCCGTCCGGGCCGTAGCGCACGGCGAGCGAGCGCGTCAGCGCGGCGACCCCGGCCTTGCTGACATCGTAGGCAGGGGTGCGGCCTGCGGCAGAACGGAACGCGAGCACCGAGGACACGTTGACGATCGCGCCCCGGCTCGCGATCAGAGCCGGCAGCGCGTACCTGCAGCAGAGGAACACCCCGCGGAGGTTGACGGCCATCAGATTGTCCCAGCCCTCCGGCTCCTCTTCGAGGACGGGTCGCCGGTGGATCACGCCCGCATTGTTGACCAGGACGTCCAGCCGGCCGAACCGCTCGAGCACTCTGGCGACCATACGCCGCACGTCCTCCTCAAGCGCGACGTCGGCCTCGATGAAGAGCGCGTCGTCGCCGAGCCCGGCGACCGAGCTGCGGCCGCGCTCTGGATCCCGTCCCGCAACCGCCACGCGGGCCCCCAGCTCCAGGGCCAGTCGCGCGGTTGCGAGCCCAATCCCGGCCGTGCCTCCGGTGACGAGCACCGTCTTCCCGTCGAGCCTGATCATCTACCTTCCCTCCTCAATCAGAGACGCGCCACCGACATTCTCCATCCTCATGGTAGGAACGCGCCACCGAACACCGCGAACCGTTCACGGGAGAACGAAGGCGACCCCAGGGGTGCCCATGACCGGCCGCACTATCCTGCACGTGGACATGGACGCGTTCTTCGCCGCGGTTGAGCAGCTGCGGCGGCCCGAGCTGCGCGGACGCCCTGTCGTTGTTGGCGGAAGAGGCGACCCGAGCCAGCGTGGGGTGGTCTCCACCGCTTCCTACGAAGCCCGCCCTTTCGGTGTGCACTCGGGCCTGCCGCTGCGCACCGCCTACCAGCGGTGCCCGCAGGCCGTCTTCCTGCCGGTGGACTTCCAGGCATACAGGGAGGTTTCCGAGCGGATGCACGCGATCCTGCGTGGCACCGGCGCCCGCGTGCAGTCGCTTGGCCTGGACGAGGCGTTCCTCGACGTCACCGACCTCCCGGAACCGGGCGAGGTCATAGCCCGAACCATCCAGGAGCGCATTGCATCCGAACTGCTGCTGACGGCGTCGGTCGGCGTAGGGCCGAACAAGCTCGTGGCCAAGATCGCCTCGGGTCTCAACAAGCCGGCGGGTCTGACCGTGATTGCCGAAGGAGACGTGGAAGCGCGCCTCTCACCGATGCCCGTCACCATCCTGTGGGGCGTCGGGCCCAAGACCGGGGAGCGGCTGTACGAGACCTTCGGTGTGAAGACCGTTGGCGATCTGGCCGGCATTCCGGAGGAGCGGCTGCAGGAAGAGTACGGGCCGCGCGTCGGCGCCCACCTGTACCGCATTGCCCGCGGCATTGACGAGAGCCCGGTCCAGACTGAGTGGGAGCCCAAGTCGGTCAGCCGGGAGCACACCTTCCAGGTGGACCTGCGCCGGCCGGAGGTGATGCGCGAAGCGGTCGCGCGGCTGGCTGGCCGGGTCGCGGGCGACCTCAGTGAGCAGGGCTATCGTGCCGCAACGGTCACGCTCAAGGTCAGGTTTGCCACGTTCATCACGGTGTCGCGCTCATGCACGCTGTCGGCTCCGACGGACGACCGTGCGGCGATAGCGGAGGCCGCGGTGGCCCTTCTCAACAAGGTAACCTTGGACCGCCCGGTGCGCCTGCTGGGCGTGCGGGCGGCGAAACTGACGCCGGCGGTTGTCCAAGCCCCCGCGGCTACCCCAGCGCCGGCGGTTGTCCAAGCCCCCGCGCCTACCCCAGCGCGCTGACCGCCTGCTCCACTGCGTTGTAGTCCGGCTCGGTACCCTGGGTGGGAGCGACCCACCTGTACCGCACGGCGCCGTCGCGGTCGAGCACGAAGACCGACCTCATGGCGACCCCCGGCAGCAGCCCGCCGGCGAAGTTGGGGTCCTCGATGCCAAAGGCGCGAACTGCCTCCCGGTTGAAGTCCGACAGCAGCGGGAAGTTCAGGCCGTGCTGGTCGGCGAACGCCTTCTGCGCGAAAGGCGTGTCCACGCTGATCCCGATGACCCGCGCCTCGAATGCGTTGAACGCGGCCATCGCGTCGCGGAGGGTGCACATCTCCCTGGTGCACGTCCCGGTGAACGCACCGGGGAAGAACGCCAGCACGACCGGCTTTCCACGCAGGTTGCTGATCCGTACGGCCTTGCGATCGTAGTTGATAAGCGTCGCATCAGGTGCCTGATCGCCCACCTCGACTGCCACGAGTCCACCCCCTTTGACTCTGGCGTGCTCAGCCGCTATGGCAGGACCCGTATCCGCGTGCCGGTCGCCGACAGATCGTATCCGCCCAGCGCGGCCACCGCGTGCTTGAAATCGTCGCGGTCCAAGACCTCCAGCACGCGGCGGACCGGATGCGCAGCCATGTGCTCTTCCAGAATCGCCAGGTCGAACCGCTCGCGCGCCACCGGAACGAACTCCAGCCCCATGGCCCTTGCCGCTGCCAGAATGCCGAGCCCTGCATCGGCCGCACCCGAACCGACCGCGGCTGCGGTTGCCATGTGGGTGTAGACCTCGCGGTCATATCCATAGATCTGGTCGGGAGCCAGGCCGCAGCGGCGCATCTCGTAGTCCAGCAGCAGCCGCGTACCGGCGCCGCGCTGCCTGTTGACGAAGCGCACATCAGGTCGGGCAAGATCGGCGATGCTCCCTATGCGCTTCGGGTTGCCGGGTTGAACCATCAGCCCCTGCTCCCGGTGGGCAAGGGTGACCAGCACCACGGGGCGGCCCGGCAGGTACTGGCGGACGTAGGGCACGTTGTACTCGCCCGTGGCCTCGTACAGCAAGTGCACGCCTGCCATGTGCGCCTCGCCGCGGCTCAGCGCCAGCAGCCCGCCCAGACTGCCGACGTGCGCCGATGTGAGCGATGCGCCGGGATCGGCGCGGTGCAGGAAGTCGGCCACCACGTCCAGCGCCACGTCGTGGCTGCCCACGACCAGTACCGCGGCCTCGATCGCGGCCCTGGGGCGCCGCAGCTCGATCTCCACCTCTTCGCCGGCCTCGATGCCCTCGCTTGTCCGCGGGATGACCAGCATCCCGTCCGCCCGCACGAGCGAGGTCACCAGCCCTGCGCCCCGGCCCAGCGGCGCGGCCACCATTCGGCCGCCCACCCTGCCGGCGGTCACGCGCACGAACTCGTCCACGCCCATCGTGGAGTGCACCTTGCGCACGAGCGTGGCGCGCAACCTCTCCCGCTCCGGCGGCGCCAGCCCCAGCAGTCCGTACACGATCGGCCTTGCAAACAGATCGAAGGTGAGCATGGCGGAGACGGGGTACCCGGGCAGGCCGATTGCCAGGCGGCCGCGCACGATCCCAAGGATCACCGGCTTGCCGGGCCGGATCGCCACGCCATGCACAAGCACCTCGCCCATCTTCTCGAAGACCATGGCGGTGTGGTCTCGCTCGCCGGCCGAGGCGCCCGCGTTGACGACCAGCAGGTCGCAGCCCGCCTCGGTCCCGGTCGCGGCTCGGGCCCCGGCTGCGGTCCCAACCGCCGCCTCGATCGCTGCGGCCAGGCGCTCGGGATCGTCGGGCACGATTGAGTGGCGAAAGGCCTGGCCGCCCCAACCCGCCACCTCCGCGGCAAGCATCGCGGTGTTAAACTCGGGCACCTGGCCGGGACGGAGCGGACCGGCGGCATCTGCCACCTCGTCTCCCGTAGGTATGAGCACAACCCGCGGCCGCCGCCGGACCATCACCGCTGTCACACCGGCGGCCGCCATCGCGCCCACGTCCACGGCGCGGATGAGGTGGCCTTGGGGAAGGAGCAGTTCCGTCGCGATGATGTCTTCCCCGACAGACCGAACGTGCTGCCAGGGCACCGCGGGCGCCAGGATCTCAAACGAGCCCCCGACATCCCGGATCTCTTCGACCATCACCACCGCGTCCGCGCCCTGGGGCATCGCATCGCCGGTGTTGACGGTCACAAAGCGATCCGGGGGCAGCAGGATCGGCGTGGTCTCCGAAGCCCCGAAGGTGTCCTCCGCGCGCACCGCGATCCCGTCCATCCCTGCCGCGTGGTAGTGCGGCACGGAACGCGCGGCGCAGACCGCCTCTGCGGTGACGCGGCCGCAGGCATCGGACGCGTCAACCGTCTCGGCCGGCACCGGTTCCAGCAGGCCGCGCGCCCGCAGCGCGCCTGTCCAGCGGGAGAGCGCTTCTTCCAGCGGGAGATCGGTCAGATAGACACGCCGGCCGGAGCTGCTCACCGGCCTTGCACCCAGACGGTCACGAGGTCAGCATCTCCACGACTACCTCTTCCCCGGATTCGATTCCCTCTACCGGCTCAGGTATCGTCGCAAGCCCTTCCGCTCCCACCATGGTGGAGATCAATCCCGACTTTCCAAGGATGGGTTCTGCCCACACGGCTCCGTCACGCTGGTGAAGCGTGACGCGGAGGTAATCTGTCCGGCCGGGTGCGGAGGCCACGCGGCGGGTGAGACGGGCCTTCACGGATGGAAGCGGGTCGGGTCGCCGCCCCAGCAGCCGGGCGATCATCTCGCGCACGAAGACATGAAACACGACCAGCACCGTGGTGGGATGCCCGGGCAGGCCGACAACAGGCACTCGACCGCACAGTCCCAGCACCGTCGGCTTGCCGGGCTTCATGGCCACCCCGTGCACCAGCACCCCGGGCGGGCCCAGCGCTGCGATCGCGCGGGCAACCTCATCGCGGAGCCCGATCGAACTGCCCCCTGAGACCAGGATCAGGTCGGAGCGCTCCTGCGCCGCGCGCATCACGGCCAGCAGCGGATCGAGCCGGTCGGGAACAATCCCGCAGAAGAGCGGCTCCCCTCCCTCGGCCAGGACCGCCGCGGACAGTGCCGGGCCGTTGATGTCGCGGATCTGGCCTGCCTCGGGCGTTTGCTGGGGTGGAACCACCTCGTCGCCGGTCGAGATGATGGCCACGCGCGGTCGGACCGCCACATCCACGTGCGCGATCCCCAGGCCGGCGAGCAAACCAATCTGAGCCGAGCGCAGGACGGTTCCGGCGGGCAGCACGACAGTGCCGCGCCGCGCGTCCTCACCGGGCCTGATAACGTTCTCACCCGGGCCCACGGGCCGGCGGACCTCGATCTCGGCCGTTGCCGCCTCCGCCGTGGCCATCTCGGCCGTTGCCATCTCCTCCGTGTGCTCGACCATCACCGCGGCGTCGGCACCGGCAGGCAGTATTCCGCCGGTCGGGATGCGGGCGGCCTGGCCCGGACCGAGCGTGAGCGCCGGGAGTTGGCCCATCAGGATCTCCCCGACGACCGTCAGGTAGGCGGGAAGACCCTCGCTGGAACCGAAGGTGTCGGCCGCGCGCACCGCGTAGCCGTCAACGACCGAGCGTGGAAATAGTGGCAGATCCTCGGCGGCGACGACATCCGCCGCGAGCACGCGCCCGCAGGCCGCGGAGAGGTCGGCCGGCGCGGTCCGCGGCCTGGGAGGCGCCCACGCCTCCAGGAACCGCGCCCGGGCCTGGGCCACCGTGCGGATGTGCAGAAACTCCCGCACCTGCGCGCCATCAGGGATCGGCGGGAACGCGCCCGGCCCTGCGCCGCCGGCAATCGGCGGGAACGCGCCTCCCCCTTCGCCGCCAGCAATGGGCGGGAACGCGCCCACCTCGTCGCCCGGCCGCAGGACGTACGAGTCCTCCCGCGCGATTCCGCCCACGAACACCTTTCGCACGGTCCCGGCAGGGATGCCGAGGTGCGCGATGAGGCCGCCTACGGTTGTACCCTCTGGGACGTCAACCTCGAGGGCCTTCCTTCCGCCCGGAACCAGATCCCGGAGCGTCGCGTAGAGCCGTACCGTCACGATCACGGTGGGTCCGTCAACTTGCGGAAGTACTGCCGGTATAGCAGCGCCATGTCGCGTCCGAATACCGCCAGGCGGTCCCCAGGCCGCACGCGTCGGCCTGCGGCCGAGTACTCGCCGTTGAGGAAGAGGTGGCTGACCTCGTTGGGTTCTATGCCAAGCTCCACCAGGATGTCCTGGATGCGGCTGTCATGAGACGACACAACCTGTCTGCGCACCGCCTGAAACGGCGACGGCGCGCCGAACCGCTTCTGCAGCGCGCCATAGATGTGCACGTCCACCGGTTCGCTAGACATACAGCATCCTCATGTCCGGCGGGAAGAGTCCTATCCTGTCTCCGCTCCGAACGGTTTGGTCCGGGGCCGCGGGATCGTAGCGGCCGTTGATGAAGATGTTGCTCACTTCTTCCGGCCCAACACCAAGCGCCTCCATCACCTGGGCGACCGTGCCTTCCTGCAGGTCAACCCAGGCGATGGAAGGCCTCCACACCCCGGATTGCGCGGCCAGACGCCGCAACCTTCCGTACAGATGGACCTCAATCAATAGGCGTGCACCTTGTCCAGATCTTCGTCCGTCACGTCGAACACCGTGTTGTGCGGCGGGAGCGGCTCGTACTTCATGAACTCGGGCAGTCGGTCGTGCGCCTTGGTGAATCCGGCCGCCGCGTTGAAGGCGCGCTCGACCTTGAGGACCTCGATGCCGAGACGCCCGATATCGTCAACCGTCCACTTCGTACCCAGCACCGCCGCGCACGACTCCACCATGCCGGCCAGGCCTTCAGGGATGTCCAGCACGGCGAAGGCGTCGAACAGGCAGTACCCGCTAGTGTCAATGAACGCGGTGGCCGCCTGGAACGAGCGCGACAGCTCGGCCTTCTGGGGGTTGAACGGATCGGCCTTGCCGCCCACGCTGAGAATCTCCGGAGCGATCGTGTAGCCCGACGTGTGGTCGGCGCCCATGGTGCTGGTGGCGTAGGTCACGCCTATGCCCTTGACAGCGCGGGGCTCGTAGGCAGGCATGGCCTGCCCCTTGACCGTGGGCACGCGCACTACGCCAAACGCCCTGCCGGTGGTCTCGGCGCCGCAGCCGATGATGCGTCCCAGCGGCGTGCCTCCCCGCACGTCCTCGTTGAGCAGCTTCTTGGCGCCCTCTGCATCGCCGAACTTGAGCAGGCCGCCCTCCATGGCTACGGCGATCGTGGCGCCCGCCTCGATCGTGTCCAGGCCGACATCGTTGCAGGCCCAGATGAGGTCGGCGATGTCGTCCAGGTTGCCTATCCCGCAGTTGGCGCCCAGCGCCCACACCGATTCGTACTCCAGCACCGAGGTGTGGAACTTGCCGTCGGGGTAGGGGTAGATGTTCGAGCACTGGATGATGCAGCCGGGATGGCAGGGATGGCCCGTGGTCCCAACGCCTCCGCGCTTCTTGACGATCTCGGCCACGGCCTCGCCGCTGATCTGCCCGGTCAGCTCGAACCGTCCGCCGCTGAAGTTGCGCGTGGGATATCCGCCGGCCTCGTTCATGATGTTGGCCAGGACGTTGGTGCCGTAAGTGTTGAGGGCGCCTCCTTTCTTGACGATGTCGTGCTTGAGCGAAGCGTCCGTGAGGGGCTTGATCGCTGCGCGGAAGCGCGTCTGATCGGCGATCTCCACCCCCGGACCTCCCGTGTCGTCAACGACTATCGCCTTGAGCCCCTTGGAGCCCATGACCGCGCCCATGCCGCCTCTCCCGGCGTAGCGGCCGGCGCTGTTCTCAGGGTCGTTGACGCAGATGCCGGCGTTGGTCAGGCGGTACTCGCCTGCCGGCCCTATGCCGATGACCGCCACGCCCTTGCCGTGGCGCTCCCACAGCGTGCGGCAGACCTCGTACATGCCCTTGCCCACGAGGTCGGTCGCCGGGAGGAACTCCGCGCCGTCCTTGTTGATCTTGAGCAGCCAGAACTGCCCGGCCTCCTTGGGATGACCCTCGACGATTATCCCCTTGATGCCGAGTCGGGCTATCTTCTGCGAGGACAGACCCCCGACGTTGGTCTCCTTGATGGTCCCGGTAAGCGGGCTCTTGCCGCCGAACGACGTGCGGCCGGAAGTGGGCGCCGCGGTGCCGCTGACGATCCCCGGCGCGATGACGAGCTTGTTGTTGGGTCCCAGGGGATGGCAGTTGGGCGGGACCTCCCTGGATGTGACCATCGAAGTGAAACCCCGGCCTCCCCAGAGCCGGTAGGGCTCGGGGACTTCCTCGAACGCGGCCTTCAGGTCGGCCATGTTGACCCGAAGCAGTCTGCTCATCGGACTCTCCCCTCCCTTCCTCAGAGTGAAAACAGGAGGCCACCCGCATTGGGGTCGCCTCCTTTGCATACGGCAGGCGGGGGAGTTGCCCCCCTCACCCTATCGCCCGCACCTCCCAGGGGGATGGTGTGGGTCGGAGACGGCTATTGTGGAGCACCTGGCCTATTCGCGGCCGGGCGCTGTTCCTCCTGGTCCGCCAGGGCTCCTGCAAGGAAAGCCCTGCCGCGGGCCGAACCTTCATCCCGATGCCTGCATCCCGCTCTGCCATGCAGATCCTGGTCTTCCGCGGCTCGGAGACCATCACCGACCCTCCGGAGCCGCTCGATACCCTCCGTGGGCGCGCGGGTCAGGCCCTGTGGATTGACCTCTCGCACCCCACGTCCGAGATGATGATGCCCATCGCCGCCGCCTTCGGGCTGCACCCGCTGGCAGTCGAGGACGCGCTCAAGCGCCGGCAGCGGCCCAAGGCCGAGGAGTACGAAGGGTTCCTTTTCATCACCACCCACGCCGCGCGGCTCCGCGGCGCGGCCGGGCACGACGTGTCCCTGGACGAGATTGACATCTTCTTCGGCGCGGGCTTCGTCATAACCGCGCACAGCGGCGCGGCGCCCGTTCTGGACGAGGTCCGGCGGCGGCTGGCGCTGACCTCGCCTGATCTGCGCGACACGGATGGCTACCTCCTCTACGCCATCCTCGACGCCGTCGTGGACTCGTACTTCCCGGTGCTCGACGCCCTGGACGACTACGTTGAGCGCCTCGAGGACACGCTCTTCAAAGGCCCAAAGCAACGGACGATGGACCAGCTCTTCGCGGCAAAGCGCGCGCTGCTGCACCTGCGGCGGGTCGCCGCGCCCCAGCGCGACATGATGAACCTGATGCTGAGGCACGACTCGCGGTTGATCGGCGCGCCGCTGCGCGCGTACTTCCGCGACATCTACGACCACCTGCTGCGCATCACCGAGCAGATTGACACGCACCGCGACCTGCTGGCCGGCGCGCTGGACATCTACCTCAGCATCGTGAGCAACCGGCTGAACGAGGTCATGAAGGTGCTCACGGTGATCACAGCGGTCTTTGCCTCGCTGGCGGTGATCTCCGGGGTCTACGGGATGAACTTCGAGCGCGCCTATCCGCCGTTCGGCTGGCGGCACGGGTTCATCGCGGCCCTGGGGTTGATGGCCGCGAGCGTGCTGACGATGCTCGCGATCTTCCGCCGGCTGCGTTGGCTGTGAGCGGCCCCGCACCTTCGCCCGGCTTCGGCTACGTAACGCCGTCCAACGTTGCCCTGCTCGTTGACCTCTACGAGCTGGCCATGGCGGACAGCTACCTGCGCAACGGCATGAACGGGCGGGCGACGTTTGCCCTGTTCGTCCGATCCCTGCCCCCGTCCCGCGCGTTCCTGGTAAGCGCCGGGATCGAGCCGGCCCTGGCCTGCATCGAGGCGCTGCGCTTCACAGACGAGGCAATCAGCTACCTGCGTGGGCTGCGGCTGTTCAGCGAGCAGTTCCTGGAGTACCTGCGCGACTTCCGCTTCACCGGCGACGCGCGCGCGATCCCAGAAGGCGAGGTGTTCTTTCCACCAGAGCCCCTGCTGGAGATCAGCGCGCCCCGCATCGAGGCCCAGATCGTCGAGACGCTCCTGCTGAACACGCTGAACTTCCAGGTGATGGTTGCCAGCAAGGCGGCCCGGACGGTGCTGGCCGCCCGGGGCCGCGGGGTGGTGGACTTCTCGCCGCGGCGTGACCACGGCGCCGACGCCGCGCTGAAGGCCGCGCGCGCCGCCTACATCGCGGGCTGCACCGGCACGTCGAACGTGCTCGCAGGCATGATGTACGGAATCCCGGTCGTGGGGACCATGGCGCACTCGTACATCATGTCCTTCTCGGATGAACTCGAGGCCTTCCGCGCGTTCGCGCGCGACTTCCCCACCAACGCCGTGCTGCTCATTGACACCTACGACACGATGCAGGGCGTGGTGAACGCCATCACGGTCGGCCGCGAGATGACCGCGGTGGGCGCGCGCCTGCTCGGCGTGCGCATAGACAGCGGGGACCTGACCGCGCAGAGCCGGGCCGTGCGCGCGGCGCTGGACGCGGCCGGGTTGCGTGAGGTGCAGATCTTCCTCAGCGGAGACCTCAACGAGTACCGCATCGCCGAGATGCTGGCGCAGGGCGCGGCCGCGGACGCCTTCGGCGTTGGCACCGAGCTGGGGACCTCCGCGGACGCGCCCAGCGTCGGGGGCGTCTACAAACTGGTCGAGGACGAGAAGGGCTACCGGATCAAGTTGAGCGCCGGCAAAGCGACCCTGCCGGGTCGAAAGCAGATCTGGCGTCGCCACGACCCTGAAGGACAGCCATCCGGCGACCTGCTGGCGCTGCACGACGAACCCGGACCGCCCGGCGCGACGCCTTTGCTGCTCCCGGCTATGCAGGCAGGCAGCCGGATCCGGTCCGAGTCCCTTGCGGAGGTCCGGCAGCGGTGCACCGAGCGGCTGGCCGCGCTACCCGAGGAGCTGAAGCATCTCGACGACGGCGCGGCCTACCACGTGTCCCTGAGCCCAGGGCTGGCTGCGCTGCGCGAGCGGATGGATACCTAGGGCAGCCCGGCGAACCGCTCGATCAACCGCGCCATCATGTAGATCGTCTCATCGAAGTCCGCCATCCGGATGTTCTCGTCCGGCGTGTGGGCGCGGCTGCCCCAGTAAGACCCCCCGACGCTCACAACCGGGATTCCCAGCGCCGCGCCCAGGTCGTGCATCGGCCCGGTGCCCGGAGAAGAGGGGTACAGCTTGACCTCGCGGCCCGTCGCCTCCCCGGCCACGCGCGTCACGAGCGAGACAAACGGGTCGTCCAGGTCGGTGCGGTAGGCGCGCTCGCCTCCCAGGAGCGACACCGCGATCTCGATCCCCAGCTTCTTGAAGTGCGCTTCCACCAGGGCCGCGATCTCGCGCGGATCCTGGTCGGGCACGAGCCGGAAGTCCACCTTGGCCCGGGCACGACGCGGTAGCACTGTCTTGGAGCCCTCTCCGGTGTAGCCGCCCTCCAGGCCGCACACCGTACACGTTGGCTGGTAGAGAAGCCTCATCACCGCGTCGAAACCGGTCGCCCCTCCGATGAAGCGGTCCACGCCGACGTGCGCCCGGAACTCGGGCTCATCGAAGGGGACCTTGCGCGCGGCCTCGATCTCTCGCGCGCTGGGCTCCCTCACGCGGTCGTAGAAACCCTCCACCAGGACGCGGCCCGTGACCGGATCCTTCAGGGAAGCCAGCGCCCAGGCCATCCGGTTGCCGGCACCCTCCACGACAGCCCCCAGCGACGAGTGAAGATCCCGGCTCGTGGCGTGCAGCTCCAGGTCGAGGTAGCATATCCCCTTGATGCCGGTGGTGATCTGCAGCCGCTCCTTGAGGTCGCGCTGCCCGGATTCCCAGATGCAGGCGTCGGAGCGCAGCGCGTCCGCATGAGCCTTCACATAGGAGCCAAAGTTGGGCGATCCGATCTCCTCCTCGCCCTCGACCAGGAACTTCACCCGGCACGGCAGCCGGCCGTGGGCTGCTTCAAGCGCCCTCACCGCGGCCAGGCGGGTGACCAGGTCACCCTTGTTGTCCGCGACGCCGCGCGCGTAGAGGCGGCCGTCCCGGACCACCGGCTCGAACGGCGGTGAGGTCCACTCGGCGAGCGGATCGGCGGGCTGAACATCGTAGTGGTCGTAGAACAGGAGCGTGCGTTCTCCCTCACCGGGGAACTCGGCGATCACGATCGGGGCGGCGTCTCCCTCCTGGTGAACCGCGACCGCGGCGCCGGCCTCCTCGAGCGCACCCCTGACCAGTGCCGCGCACTCGGCCACCCCCTCGCCGGTGGCCGCCACGCTCGGCTGGCGGAGCAGCGTGCGCAGCACCTCCAACGCGGGATCGGTCTGCTCTCTGGCGATGTCTCTCAGCGACGGCATCAGGACCTCCGCACTATGATTCGAGCGCGAAACGCTCCAGCACGTGCGCAATCATCACGATCGTCTCCTCGAAGTCGGCAGCCCGGATGTGCTCGTCCGGCGCGTGGGCCCCGCAGCCCCAGTAGCCGCTCCCGATGCTGAGGATGGGCACGCCCAGCAGATCCCCCAGGGGGTACATCGGCCCCGTGCCCGCCGAGGTGGGAAGGAGCACCGTCTCGCGTCCGGTTGACGCGCGGACCGCGTTCACGACAGTTCGTACGAACGGATGGGACAGATCGGTCTGGAAGGCGCGCTCACCCCCCAGAGATCTGATGTCGCAGTCCGCAAACCCGGCGCGGTCGAGGTGGGCGCGCAGGAGTCCTACGATCTCCTCGGGATCCTGGTCGGGCACAAGCCGGAAGTCAATCTTGGCGCGCGCCCTGCGGGGGAGCACGGTCTTCATCCCGCCTCCGGTGTATCCCGCCTCAAGCCCGCAGACGGTGCAGGTGGGTTCAAAGAGCAGGGCACGCAACGCATCCCCTCCGGTGCGTCCGCCGATGAAGCCGCGCACGCCCGCGTGTACCCGCATCTGCCCCTCTTCGAAGGGCACCTCCCGGGCGGCGGCGAGCGCTTCGGCCCGCGGGGCTTTCACCCTGTCGTAGAACCCCGGGATCAAGATGCGACCGGTGGCGTCGCGCAACCCGGTGACGGCCCACGCCAGACGGGTAGCAGCACCCTCGACGAGGGCGCCCAGCGAGGAGTGCAGGTCCCGACTGGCGGCGGTCAGTTCGATCTCAACGTAGCAGATGCCCTTCACCCCGGCGATGACGTTCATTCGTTCGGCCGGATCCCGGTCGCCGTACTCCCACACGCAGGCATCGGCCCTCAACCGATCGCGCAGGCCGGTGACGTAGGAGTCGAAGTGCACCGATCCGATCTCCTCTTCACCCTCAACCAGGAACAGCACGCGACACGGGAGCCTGCCCGAGGTATCGCGCAGCGCCCGCAGCGCGGCCACCCGCGTGACGAGGTCGCCCTTGTTGTCGCTCGTCCCCCGTCCGTAGATGCGGCCGTTCCGCACCGTGACCGCAAACGGCGGAACCGTCCACTCATCGAGGGGCTCTGCGGGCTGCACATCGTAGTGGTCGTAGAACAGGAGTGTCCGGTCGCTGCGGCCTGCGAACTCAGCCAGGACCACGGGCGCGGCGCCGGGGAGGCGCAGTATCTCGGCGGTTCCTCCGGCGGCCTCGAACATCCCGCGGACCGCGGCCGCCGTCTCTTCCAACCCCTGCCCCTGGGCGGCAACGCTGGGCAGCCGGACAAGCCCATCGAGGAGGCTGATGTGTTCGGTCAGGTGAGCGGCGGCGTGGGCGCGGAGTGCATTCATGGGAGTCGCAGGAAGAGTTCTGACCTGGCCCGGCGAATCCTTCCCCGTTGTGAAGCGGTCATGAGCGAAATCATAATCAAGACCCTCAAGGACATCGAGTCGTTCCGGCGGATCGAGGCACTCCAGATGGAGATCTGGGGAATGCCCGAGCGCGACGTCGTGCCGGTGCACCAGTTGCAGGCGGCATCCGGTGCCGGCGGCGCGGTGATTGCCGCGGTTGACCCCGACGGCGCATTTGTCGGGTTCTGCTACGGCTTCGCCGGATGGCGCGACGGCCGGCCGCTCTTCTATTCGCACATGGCCGGCGTCCTGGGAGGCAGGCAGTTGCAGGAGGTAGGGTTCCGGCTGAAGTGCGCCCAGCGGCAGGCCGCTATCGCCATGGCATATGACCGCGCGGTCTGGACGTACGACCCGCTCCAGAGCGTGAACGCGCGGTTCAACATGCACAAGCTGGGGGCCACGGCCTGCCGCTACTACGTCAACTACTACGGCGACATGCCGGACGAGCTGAACCGCGGAATGGAGAGCGACCGGATCGAGGTGGATTGGGAGCTATGCTCCCGTAGGGTTGAGGACGCGATGTCGGGCCGGGCCCCGGACCGCGCGTGGCCGCAGGCGCCGCACGCGTTGCGGGCAGAACCGGCAACCTCGGCGCCAGCAGATCCGGAGCTCGGCATCGAGGCGCCGGTGGTCCTCCTGGAGATCCCCACCGATTTCCCGGCCGTTCGGCTGCGGGACCAGAGTCTGACCCAGGCGTGGCGGGTGGCCAGCCGCGAGGCGTTCCTGCACTACTTCGGTCGCGGCTACCGGGCCGTGGACTTCCTGCTGCACCGGGGCGAACGGCTCAGGGGCGAGTACGTGCTTTCACGAGAAACCAGTGAGGAGGAGCCATGAGGGTCGAGGCGGTTGAACTGCGCCAGATCGAGATGAGGTTGCGTGCGCCGTTTGAGACTTCGTTTGGGCGCGAGGAGGACAAGGTCTGCCTGTTGGTGCGCGTGCAGGCCGGCGGCCTGGAGGGTTGGGGCGAGGTCCCGGCCGGCACGGCCCCGCTCTACAACGAGGAGACATCTGATACGGCCTGGTCGGTGCTGGAGCGGTTCCTGGTCCCGCCGCTGCTTGGAAAACAGGTTCCCTCACCGCAGGAGTTCGCCGCCGGCGCCGTCCATATCCGCCGCCACCACATGGCCAAGGCAGGGTTGGAGGCCGCGTTGTGGGACATCGCGGCACAACAGCAGGGGCAGCCGCTGTCGCGGCTGTTGGGCGGCGAACGCGCCACGGTGCCGGTGGGCGTGAGTCTGGGAATCGAGCCGACGGTGGCCGACCTGCTCTCCCGGGTCGCCAACTACCTAGGGCAGGGCTACCGGCGCATCAAGGTCAAGATCAAGCCGGGCTGGGACATCGAGCCGACACGCCGCATCCGCGAGCGGTTCGGGGAAATCCTTCTCCAAGTGGACGCCAACTCTGCCTACAATCTGGCCGACGCCCCGATCTTCAAGGCGCTGGACGCCTTCAACTTGCTGCTGATCGAGCAGCCGCTGGCCGAGGACGACATGGTGGACCACGCCGCGCTTCAGGCGCAACTGCGGACAGACATCTGCCTGGACGAATCCATCGTCCACGAGCGCGCGGCCAGGGCGGCCCTGCAGCTCGGGGCCTGTCGGGTCATCAACATCAAGCAGGCGCGGGTCGGCGGGCTATCGGCGGCGGTGGCGATCCACGACGTGTGCCGTGCGCAGGGCGTCCCGGTGTGGTGCGGCGGCATGCTGGAAACGGGCATCGGCCGGGCGGCCAACCTGGCGCTCACGTCGCTTCCGAACTTCGCGCTACCGGCCGACCTTTCGGCCAGCGACCGCTACTTCGCGCAGGACCTGATCGACCCCCCTATCACGCTCAACACCGACGGGACGATCACGGTTCCGACCGGCGTCGGATTGGGCGTGCGGATCGTGCCCGAGCGTGTCGAGAAGCACACGGTGCGGATGGTGCGGCTAACGTCGTAACGATCTCACCGCTAGTCACCCAGCACCGGCGGCGGAACCACCGGCACCGGAGCCGGCGGTCTCCGGACTGCCGGAGCGCCCGTGCCCCTGAACACCGATACCGCCTGGATCAGCGTGCCGCCCTCGGCGTAGATGACCCGGAAGCCGATCCCGGCCCCGCGATAGAGCAGCCAGTCCGCCCGCGTGCCGGCGAAGTTGCTGGGAACCGCCTGGTCGGGCGGGCCGTGGATCCACCAGACGCGTGAACCATCCAGGCCGACGGTGATGCCCTCCGCGGTCTGATAGGCCACGCCGCAGTTGGTTTCCAGGCGGCTGACCCGGCCGTCGGTGTAGGCCACGGCGATCTCGCACGGCAGGCGACCGAGCAGCGACCGCACCTGCGCAGCGGTCATGCCGATCTTGACAGGGCCGATCGCTTCGCCCGGCACGATCGCCCAAACGCCCGGGATCTGAGCGGCACCGGCCGCAGGAACCGCCAGGACCAGCAGAGTGGCCCAGGCGGTCAGCGCGTGGATGTGGGCCGACATGTGTCCTCCCTGCTTCACCTCGCCTGCGTGGCCGCGCGGAGCCGTTCGAGTATCTGCCCCAGCCGCTCGATCTCCTGCCCGTAGCCCGCCAGGTCGCCAGCGCGAAGGCGCTCCTGCGCCCTCCGATGTACGTCCACCGCCTGCTGGACCAAGGCCCGCACCTCATCTGCGGATGGCCCCGAGGGGAGCGGGGCTGCTCCCGGAGCCACGCCCGGGACCGGTACGGAGGGAACCGGCCTGCCCGGCGGCGCGCCGCCAAACAACTCGGCGAGCGCTCCTTCCAGTGTCGGCGCCATCACTATCCGGGCGCCGCTGGCGGCGATCACGCGTTTCAGCTCGGGCATCTGGCTGCGCTCCGCCTGCAGGAACAGGGGCTCGACGTAGAGGAGACCGTCCTCGATCGGGATCACGAGCAGGTTGCCGCGGATCACCTGCGAACCCAGCTGGTTCCACAAGGTCAACTGCTGGGAGATGAAGGGATCCTGGTTTATCCGCGCCTCCACCTGCATCGGCCCGAAGACGACGCGCGCCTTGGGGAACCGGTAGACGATCAACTCGCCGTAGTGCGGCTGGTCGTTCCGCGCGGCCATCCAGGCGATCATGTTGTCCCTGCCGGCCTGGACCATGGGCAGCATGAGCACGAACTCGGGCGCGGTGCCCTCGGCCAGCCGCATCGTCACGTAATAGGGCTCGACCCAGACCGTCTCGTTGCCCAGCAGCTCGCGCGGGATCGCCCACACGTCCTCTTTGTTGTAGAACACCTGGGGATCGCGCATGTGAAACGTGGCGTAGACCCGCGCCTGGAGCTCGAACAGGTCCACGGGATAGCGCAGGTGGGCGGCGATCTCCGGTGGCATCTGGCCTGCCGGCCTGAGAAGGTCCGGGAAGATCGCGGCCAGGGTGCGGGCAATCGGCTCGTCCGGGATCATCTGGTAGAAGGTCACGGCGCCGTCGTAGGCGTCTACCACGACCTTGACGCTGTTGCGCATGTAGTTGACGTCGCCGTACCGGGTCGCGTACGGGTAACGGTCCGTGGCGGTGTAGGCGTCAATGATCCAGAACAGCCGGCCTCCGGCCAGCACAAGGTAGGGATCGCGGTCGTAGCGGAGAAACGGCGCGATCAGCCCCACGCGGGTAGCAATCTGTCGAGCGAAGAGCAGCCGGCTGTCCCGGCCGATGTCCGTGGACAGCAGTAGCTTGGCATCGCCGAACCGGTAGGCCAGGGCCAGGCGCGCCAGGTATCCGAGACGGATCCCGCCCTTCCCCTGGTAGCGGGTGTAGACGTTCTCGTCCCCGCGCGGGTAGTCCAGCTCGCGGACGTTCGTGTTCACGATGGCGTAGCTCGTGGTCAGCTCGCCGAAGTAGATCTCCGGCCGCGCAACCTCCATACCTGGGATCGCCTCGGGGGGGATGTCCTTGATGAGGAACGCGGGCATCCCCTCCTCGGTGACACGGTTGACAGGCGCCATCACAAGGCCGTGGCCGTGGGTATAGACAAGGTGCTCGTTGACCCAGGTGCGCGCCTGAGTGGCCAGCCGGCGGGTGTCCATCTCGCGCGCTGAGAGCATTACCTGCCGCTGTGCGCCGTCGATCGCGTAGCGGTCTATGTCCACGTCGGAGAAGGCGTAGTACTGCCGCAGTGTCTGCAACTGCCCGTAGGCCCGCAGCAGCGGCCGGTAGTCCCACAGGCGCACGTTCTCCACGGTGGCACGGTTGCGGGTTATCGCGGCGGCATCGAGCGGCGCGGTACGGAACTCGCGCTGCCGCACACGGTCCAGACCGAATCCCCGCAGCGTGCCCGCGATGGCGTGGCGGATGAACGGCGTCTCGGCGGTGAGTTCGTTTGGACGCACGCGCAGCGCCTGCACCAGACCCGGGTACACCACAAGACCCCCGGCCCAGGCCACGACGATCAGCACAACCGTCCAGATCGCCAGGCGCACCGTGCGCAGCCAGGCGTTGGCGATCAGCAGCAACCCGCACGCTGCGAAGAGCACGGTCAGCACGCGCAGCGCCGGCAGTACCGCGTGGACATCGGTGAACGCGGCGCCCAGAACCGGCCCTCGTGACGAGTACAGGAGATCGAAGGCGTCCAGATGGAACCCCCAGCCGCGCGTCAGCACCGATGCCCCAAGCAGCACTGAAAGATGTACCCGCACGCGCATGGGCGCCAGAGATACCCCGCGCAGCATCATGCGTCCGTGGACCGCGCCGTATCCAGCGGCGACGCCGGCGGTGATGACCACGAGCCAGGCAAAGAGACCGTCGGCCAGCATGCGGTATACCGGCAGGCGGAATACATAGAAGCCCACGTCGAGGCCGAAGAGCGGATCGGTCTCGCCGAACGGCCGGGCGTGCAGGAACTGCTGGAAGGCCACCCACTCGCGCGAGGCCGACAGGCCGGCCAGCACCGCGACCGCCACCAGGACCCACCTCCACCACCGGATGCGACCGTTCCCCAAGGCCGCGAGCACGGGCCGCAGGTTGACGACCACCAGCAACCACACCGCGGCCGCCACACCGAGCGTCATTGCGACCCTCGACAGGAACGGCACCCAGAAGACCCTCAAGTAACCGACCTCGGCGAACCAGAGCCAGTCGGTGTACCAGCGCGCGATCGCCGGCCCCACCACGAAGAACGCGGCGATGGCAATCAGAAGTGCAAGCCTGAAGCGTCGCATGGCTCGGCGATCCCCTTCCCTCGTTTGACTGCCCCTCTGGGGGGCGATACCATATTCGCTATGGACGAGCCGATCACCCGCGAGCAGGCCATCGAGGTGCTCAAGACCGTCTTCGATCCCGAGATCCCTGTGAACGTCTGGGACCTGGGGTTGATCTACGACCTCCAGGTGGCCGGCGGCGAAGTTGCCGTCAGGATGACGCTCACGGCGCCGGGGTGCCCGATCGGCCCGCAGATTGCGGCGGAGATCGAAGAGAAGATGCAGGCAGCCGGCGCCCAGCACGCTTCGGTGGCCTTCGTGTGGTCCCCGCCGTGGACCACCAAGATGGTCACACCCGATGGACGGCTGCAGCTCCAGATACTCGACATCCCGGTCTAGCCGGGGATCAAGAGTGTGCCCCATGAAGCGCCAGGCCGTAGTGCTCGCCCTGCTCCTGGTGCCTGCCATGCTCCTGGCCGGGGCGTGCGGTCGCGGCGACCGGCTGGGCGACATTCCCTACTTCCCGGGATCCACGCACGTCGGGAGGGCGTCGTCCGTCGGCGAGGCGCACGGGTTCCCCAGGTCAAAGTGGGAACAGATCGAGTTGCGCAGCACCGCGCCGTATGATCAGGTGCGGGAGTTCTACGCGAAGCTGACAATCAGCGGCTGGACGTCCACCTTCGAAAGCGAGATCCCAAAGAGCGCGGGAAGCGTGTACTACCGGTTCCTGGCTGACGCCAAGCGCAGGCAGTTCTACGTCATCACCGTGGAGGAAAGGCAGGCGTCGCGGACGGTGACGATCCTATTGCGCCGCGGCCTGGCCACGACGGCCCCACGGTGATGCCGCGAGCGCACAACCAGGTGACCAGGCGGGGGCTGTTTGCCGGACTCTCGGTCTTCCTGTGCCTGCTGTCCGCCGGCGTGACCGTGGCGCAGCCGGGCGGGACCGCCGCCTACGATATCGTCATCCGCAACGGGCGGGTCATGGACCCGGAGACCGGGCTCGACGCCGCAGGGGTCGCGGTGGGCATCCGGGGCAAGACCATAGCCTCCATCTCCCGCGATCCTATCCGGGGGCGGGCGGAGGTTGACGCGCGCGGCCTCGTCCTGGCGCCCGGCTTCATTGACATCCTCTCCTACAACCCAAACGGATACGGCGTCTGGTATAAGATCGCCGATGGCGTGACCACCAACCTGTCCATGCACGGCGCAGAGGGAACGCAGGGCGACATGGCTGCCTGGTATCGGATCCAAACGAACCAGCGGCCGCCCGTGCACTTTGGCGGCGCCTTCCACTACGAGGCGGCCAGAACCCGCCTGGGCGTGGGGCGCTATCGCCCTGCCGGCGTAGAGCAGGTGGCGCGCCTAGTCGCCCTGGCCGAGAAAGCCCTGCTGGACGGCGCGCTGGGGATCGCCATGAGCCCTGAGTACGCCCCAGGAACCAGCACCGGTGAAATCGAGGCCATGATGCGGGTGGCCGCACGGTACAACGTGCCCGTCGTGTTCCACGCGCGTTACTCCGACATGACCCCGCCCGGGACGAACCTGGACGCCCTGAAAGAGATCGTCGCCGCCGCTCGGAAAACAGGTGCCGCGGCGCACATCGGGCACATCAACAGCACCGGCGGCACGTTCTCAATGGTCGAATCCCTGCGATTCCTCGAGGCCGCCCGGAAGGAAGGTCTTGACATCACCGCCGACGCCTATCCCTACTCCTTCTGGGCCACATATCTGAACTCGGCACGATTCGACCCCGGCTGGCAGGAGCGGTTCCGCATCTCCTACGGGGATCTCCAGATAGCCGGGACCAGCGAGCGCCTGACGGCCGAGAGCTTCCAGCGGTACCGCAAGACCCGCAAGGTAGCCGTGGCCTACGCCATCCCCGAGGATGACATCGTGGCCGCTCTGCGTTCGCCCTTCGTCATGATCGGCAGCGACGCCATCCTGGAACCGGGAAACAACAACCATCCGCGGGCAGCGGGCACGTTCACCCGGACGCTCTCGGTGTACGCGCGCGACCGGCAGGTGCTGACCTTGATGGAAGCGCTGACGAAGATGACGATAATGCCAGCGCGGCGGCTGGAGGCCCAGGCGCCGGCACTACGCCGCAAGGGGCGCCTGCAAGTGGGCGCCGACGCCGACATCGTCGTCTTCGACCCTGCGCGAGTGCGCGACCGGGCCACGGTGGAGAGGCCCAACCAGTTCGCCGAAGGCATCGAGTACGTGCTGATCAGCGGGAAGGTGGTCAAGGACCCCCGAGGGCTCCGCCGCGACGTGCGCGCGGGAGAGGCGGTCCGCGCCGTCTTCCGGTAGGTCCTGCCGACGGTTTCTGGGCAGGACTCTGCAATCCCCGCAGCGTAGTGACCAGTCAATCGGTTCGCGCCTGATCCTGACGTCGCGCCACGGATGTGACGATGCCTCGTACCCTGCGACGCCGCATGATAGCCCTGGGGCTTCTCGTCGGCCTCGGCGTGGCGTCGCACGGGGTTCCGGCAGGGGCCGCCGACCACTCCGCCCGCATCCTCGACCTCCGCTGGCGCCTGACCGGTGAGACCGCGACCGTGACGGTGCGGCTCTCCGCGCCTGTTCGGCACCGCACGTCCGCCTCGGATCTTGCCGTGGCCGTTGATCTCTGGACGGTCCGGCACGAAGGCGACCGCACCGTCGCCGTTGGGGGAGGCGTGGCCTCCTCGATATGGGTGCGCCGGCTCACCCCCGAGGTTGTGCGCCTGACGATCTCCCTGCGCCGGCCGGGCCGGTTCAAGGTATTCGCGCGCGAAGACCGCCTGACGATCAATGTCTTCCCCATACGGCAAGGAGCCATCGCGCTCCCGAAAGGCGTGACATACAGATCGCTCCTCGTCGCCACCCGCGCAGGCCGCGCGCGTGCTCACGTGGTGACGATAGACCCGCGCGCACCTGGTATCGAGATCCGATCGGCGCTCGGCGGCGGCGCGGTAGCCGCGACCGAGGCCACGAGCACGGCAGCCACCCGGCTGGAAGCCGCGGCCGCGATCAACGGTAACTACTACTCGCGCGCAGGCCTGCCGCTGGGACTGGTCGTGCTTGACGGGCGCATCCTGTCGGCCCCGCTGCCGCGGCGCACGGCATTTGGCGTGGACGCCGCGGGCCGGCCCTGGATCGGCACCGTGGAGTTCGGCGGGCGGCTCGTAGCCGACACCGGAATGGAGGTCCCGATCTCCGCGGTCAACCGTCCGCCGCGCGCGAGCGGGGTCGCTCTATACACGCCGGAGTTCGGGCCGCACACCCCGCCGCAGGCGCTGGTGGCTGTTGTGCGCGGTGGACGGATCGCCGCATTCAGCAGCGGGCGTCCGGCCATCCCCTCTGATGGCTACGCGCTCGCTGCGGCCAGCTCCCAGCAACACTTCCTAACCAACCTGGTACGGGAGCAGCGCGTCACGGTGCACCTGGCGCTCGAGCCGCGCGGCCTCCACCACGCCCTTCAGGGCGGCCCGCGCCTGGTGCGGGCCGGGGCGGTGGAGGTCCCATACGCTTGGGAGGGATTCGGCAGGTGGTTCGCCAGGGTGCGGACTGCCCGGTCGGCGATCGGCATCACGAGGAACGGCACGGTGCTCTTCGTCACCGTGGACCGAAGGGCTGGCCGCCGCGGCCGCATGGAGAGCACGGGCATGGACCTGTTCGAGCTGGCGTCGCTGATGCGCTCGCTCGGCGCGCGCGACGCGGTAAACCTCGACGGAGGCGGATCCGCGACGCTCGTGGTGGGCGGACGCGTGGTCAGTGCTCCACCCCGGGCTGGTGAGCGCCGGGTTTCCGCGATGTTGGTCGCACGGCACCGACCGGCAGAGCGGTAGCAGAGAGGACCGCAAGGGGACCCCACGGTCCGGCGATCCTATAGCCTGGCGATCCTGGGCGATGCAATCGCCAGCAGGCCGACCAGGGCCACGACCACCGCCCCGCCCAGCGCCAGGGTCAGCGGAACGCCTACGACGCCGGCCAGGGCGCCCAACGGCAGCGTGCCCAGCGCAAGCATTCCAAACGTGACCATGCCGTAGAGCCCCATTATCCGCCCACGCTGGTCGGGCTGCACGCTTGTCTGCACCAGCGTGTTGGCCGCCGCCATCGCCACGGCATGGCTGGTGCCGGCCAGCACCAACAGCCCTACCGAGACGGCAAACAACGGCGAGAGCGCGAAGAGCACCACCATGACGCCGGTCGCCATCCCAGCCCCCACAAGCAGCCTGCCCTTCTGCGCCGTCTCGCCTATTGCGCTCAGCAGAAACACCGCCAGGATTGTGCCAACCCCGGGCGCGGCCTGCAGCAGGCCCAGCCCGGAGGGGCCCACGCGCAGCACCTCGCGGGCCAACGTGGGCATCAAGCGAATGTAGGGGCGGCCGAAGAAGTTGATCGCCGCGACGATCCCCAGGATCGCCAGCAGGTGCCGGTGCCGGACGAGCAGCCCGACCCCCTGCCGGATGTCCTCCCCAACTGATTCCTGCCTTCCGGCGTTCGCCGGCGGCACGTCCATCAGCCAGAGCGCCGTCATCACGGCGATGTAGCTTGCGGCGTTGGCGAAGAAGCACCCTGCGACACCCACCGTGGCGATCAGCACCCCGCCCAGCGACGGTCCGAAGATACCGGAGCCGTTGAACGCCATCGAGTTCAGACTGACCGCCTGCATCAACTGGCGCTCGCTCACCAGGAACGGAACCAGCGACTGCCTGGCCGGCATGTCGAACGAGTTGGCAAGCGAGTTGAAGGCGCCGATCGCCAGGATCTGCCAGACCTGGACGCGGCCCGAGATCGTCAGCAACCCCAGCAGGACCGCGGAGATCATCGTGGCGCCGTTGGTCCAGAGCAGAATCCGGCGGCGGTCGAAGCGGTCGGCCGCCACGCCGCCCAGGAAGGCGAAGAGCAACCGGGGCACGGCCTGGCTCAGCCCCAGCAGGCCAAGGTAGATGGGGTCCTTCGTGATCTGGTCAACCAGATAGCCGAGCGCTGTGAACTGCATCCACGATCCGGTGTTGGAAACGAGCAGGCCGGTCCAGAGCAAACGGAAGTTGCGCCGGCGAAGCGGCGCAAAGACATCTCTTCTTCCGGCGGGCCGCACGGCGGCGTCAGCCAACGTGATGGCCCGCCTTGCGAGGAGCGTTCACCACGGCGGCGAGTAACGCTCTTCCTTCCAGGGATCGCCGTGCATGTGATACCCGTTGCGCTCCCAGAACCCGGCACGGTCCTCGGCCATCAGCTCGATGCCGCGCACCCACTTGGCGCTCTTCCAGAAGTAGAGGCGCGGAACCACCAGGCGCAGGGGCCATCCGTGCTCGGGGGTCAGGTCCGCGCCGTCGGCGCGGTGGGCAAAGAGGGCGTCGCCGGCGAGCAGGTATTCCAGGGGCAGGTTCGTCTCAAACCCTGCCTCGGCGTGTACCATGACGAATCGTGCCTCCGGGCGGATGCGCACGATGTCCAACACCACCCGGGCAGGAACACCTTCGAACGTCATTCCGAGGCGGCTCCACGTCGTCACGCAGTGGATGTCGCACGTGGTCGAGGCGGTGGGCAGAGCGCGGACCTCGTCGTACGAGAGCCGCACCTGCTCCTCGACCAGGCCGAAGATCCGGAAATCCCAACTGGCGGGATCGAATCCAGGCACGTCGCCGTAGTGGAGCACAGGCCACTTCTCGGTGACGCGCTGTCCGGGCGGGACACGCTCCTCGGAGCGGCGCACCATCATCCCTCGCTCCCCTTCGCAGCGCCCCGAGCAACGGAACCCTGACCAACGGGGCCCTGGCCGACGGGACCCTGCTCCGCGGCGCTTTGATCCGCTAGAGATGCCGGGCGCTTCGGGTTACAGAGGCGCATGGCCGCATCAACGCCCTCGGTCACCCACAACCCCACGCCCTCGGCCGCGAGTGCGACCGCCTCGTCCAGCAGGACGCGTTCCTCTGCCGCGGGCCGCTGGAGTACGTACTCCGCAGGATCCTCGCCCGCCGGAGGCCGGCCGATGCCCACGCGTACGCGGGCGAACGCCGTCGTGCCCAGGGCTTCGATGATCGAGCGGAGCCCGTTGTGTCCCCCGTGGCTGCCTTTCTCGCGCACGCGTACTGTACCAACCGGAAGATCGAGGTCGTCTACGATCACCAGCAGGTGCTCCACCGGAACGCGGTGGCGCCGCCGAAGGTCGGCGACGGCCGTACCGCTAACGTTCACGTAGGTCTCCGGCCTGGCGAGCATCACGCGTCGGCCGCCGATCGCACCTCGCCCCACCTGGGCCCATCCGTCCTCGGTATCAATGGAGATACCGTGGGCGCTTGCGAGCGTCTCCAGTACCTCCCACCCGATGTTGTGCCGGGTGCGGCGGTACCGGCGCCCAGGATTGCCCACTCCCACGATCAGTCGCATGTGATCTCTCGCATCTCCTATGCGAGCAGGGGCGCCACCCGGCGCCCCTGCTCACACTTTGGGGCCGACTCGCCCTGGGCGTCGCGCCGCCTACTCCTTCTCGGGAGCCGCCTCGGGAACCGCAGCAGCAGGCGCGCCCTCCACCGCGACCGCCGCCGCCGGCGCCGCCTCCTCGTGCACGCGGGGCGCGACGATCGTCACGATGACCTCGTCAGGCGGGGTGAGCAGCGTCACGCCCCCTGGGACCACCAGGTCACTGGCGTGCAGCGAGTGCCCGACTCCCAGTTCGGTGACGTCCAGATCGAGCTGCTCGGGGATGAGCGTCGGCATGCACTCAACGAGCACATCCCTCAGATGGTGCTCCACTATGCCGCCCTCGGCGACACCCTTGGATGCACCCCGCAGCACGACCCGCACGCGCGTCTCGATCGTCTCGGTAAGTGAGATTGCGTGGAAGTCCGCGTGAATGATGTGCTGCTTGAAGACGTCGCGCTGGATCTCCTTGACCATGACCGTTGCCGGCTCGCCCCCGCCGCTCCCTGTCACGTCGAGATCAATGAGCACGTTGCGCCCGGCGTCGGTCTGAAGCGCCGACGAAAGCGCTCTTCCATCAACGGCAACGGGCATCGGCCCGCGCCCGCGGCCGTAGACCACGGCCGGTACGAGCCCCTTGCGGCGCAGGCTTCTCGCCACGCCTTTTCCAACACCCTCGCGAACCTGTGCAGTCAGCGCCAACCGCTCCATACGGGAATCCCTCCAACACACAACAGGCCCCAACCGCGGGGGCCCGAACACCAACCATTATAGCACGCGGGACCCTTGCCGCAAGCGGTGCCGCGGGTCGGGGTGCTAGCGCGGTCCGGCGCCGTGGTATCGTTGTGGGGATATCGCCGCCACGGGAGACCGCACGATGACGCGAATCGAACGCCTCGCAAACGACTTGATGCTGATTGACACCGGCTACTGCCGCGCTCCCGCGGCGATCGGCGTCTACCTGCTGTCGGGCGACCGACCGGCCCTGGTCGAGACCGGGCCTGCCTCGACCGTGGACGCGGTGCTGGAAGGGGTGAGGACCGCCGGGATCGAGCCGAGAGATCTGCGGGCGGTCGCGGTCACCCACATCCACCTGGACCACGCGGGCGCGGCGGGAACGCTCTTGCGGCGGTTGCCCCACCTGGATGTGTACGTGCACCCTGTCGGGGCGCCGCACCTGGTGGATCCCTCGCGCCTGATCACCAGCGCCCGCCGGCTCTACGGGGACGATCTCGACACGCTCCTGGGAGAACCCGAGCCGATCCCCGGCGATCGAGTGCACCTCCTTGAGGACGGAACCCAGATCATGCTTGGATCACGGCGGCTGCGGTCTCTCGATACGCCCGGGCACGCCCGGCATCACCTTGCGCTCCTGGACGAATCCTCGGGCGACCTCTTCACCGGTGATGCGGCAGGCATCTGCCTGCCAGGAGCGCGCTACGTGCTCCCACCGACGCCGCCGCCGGAGCTCGATGTGCCGACCTGGGATGCGACCCTGGGCCGGCTGCGCGCCCTGCGGCCCCAACGCCTGCTGCTTACGCATTTCGGGCCGCACGCCTGGTGCGACGAGTTGCTGGCGCAGGTGCAGCAACGCCTACCCGCAGCCGTGGATCTCGTGCGGTCGGCGCTCGGAGCCGGTATGGACGAGGAAGCGATCGTGGAGCGGCTGCGGGATGCGGGCGCCAGCGCGGCCGCGGAGGATGGACCTGATGCGGCGGGCCGGCTGGAGGTCGTGATGCCCTCGCGCCTGAACGCGTTGGGGCTGATCCGGTACGTCAGGACTGCAGCGTCACGGTAAGCCACGTCCAGCCACACCGAGAGGGCGCGGTCTGCGGCGATCCCTACTACGCGGCAATGGCTCGTGCTGCCGACATCATTCAACCGGGAGCGCCCTCAGGTCTCCCGAGTGTGTATCCAGGGTGATGGCGAACACGATACTGCGCTCGGGGTCTACTTTGCCCGTCAGGGGGTCGGTCGGGTTGGCCCTAGAGTAGGCCGATGTTGCGAAGACGGCCTTCACCGTGATGCCTCCCTGCGCTTCGGTACGTGTGGCCTGGGCCGGGGGTTGCCCCGTCGCGGCGTGCGCCATGAACAGGACCAGGACAACGGCAACGAACATGCCAACCAGGCCGTGTGAGGTGTTCCGCCGCATCAGACTCTCCTCGTGCCCCTGTACGATCTACTGTTCCAATGCCTTCCGCAGCTCACGGTGCTGTTCGAGCGTGATCTCGCCTCGGGCGAGGCGCTCGTCCAGGATCTCTCGGAACGTTCCCGACGCCCGCGTAGGGGGCCCTGACTTATCCCTTTGTGAGGTCGCCGCCTGGGCGATCCACCAGATCGCGGCGACGATCACCACGATCCACAACAGCATCCCGATACCACCGAATCCACCCATCATTGTGAGTCCCTCCTTCCGTGCACCGTCCGATTCCCGTCACCTCGTATGGTGATCGACCCGTATGCACTCACAATGAAGGTGGCGTGAATTTACCGTGAACGAACTGCCGGCGTCACGGCGAGCATCGACATCACTGTGCGCGCCTCCGGCGTATCAACGCCGCGAGCACTAGCACGACAACCACTCCTCCTCCGACCCACAACCAGCGCGCGGGCCGGGAAGCACGCTGCTGAGCCGCGGCCGGGGGCCCCACACCTGCAGCCACTGGCGCATCTGCTCGATCTCGTGGCTCTGGGCGCCGATGATGGCCTGGGCCAGGGTCTTGAGCTCGGCCCGCTCCGCTCGCTCTGCGACCAGTTGCGCCATCTCGATTGCAGATTGGTGATGGACGATCATGTCCTCTGCGAACTTACGGTCAAACTCAACGCCGCGGGCCGTCTTCAGCGCGGTCATCTCCCGGTCCATCTCCTGCATGAAGGCGATCTCAAATGCGGCACGGCTGAGACCCTCGAGCCTGGCGGCCGCATCCTCCTGAGCCGCGGAGACTCCGACCAGTGATAGCGCATCCAACAGTGCCGCGGCCGGTACGCGAAGCAGCTTCATCATGAAGTACCTCCTCATCAGGATGAACACCGCCCGCGGCGGCTCAATCCGGGACGCGCTCCGGCCCCTTGTTGCGGTACGCCTTGATAAACGCCACGATCCGCGGCTCGTCGTAGGTGTCCAACTTCAGCAGCCGCTCCCAGGCCGCGACCGCGATCGGGCTGTCGTTCCGGGGTCGCGGCGTCAAGATGATCTTCGACCTGTAGCGCGCCACCAGGGTCTCGAGCTTTCCCACCAGGACGGCGTCGCCGGGGTCCTTGTACGAGATCCAGATACCGCCGTGCTCGAGGTTGTGCAGCACGACCTCGTCCGGGATCTCGGTCTGGTTCGCGCCCCACCGGGCCTCCTGCGGCGTGTGCCACCCCGAGGCTGGGGGGTTCGAGTTGTACGGTGGGTGCGACTGCCCGAGCTGCACGTGAGCCTGACCCTGACCTGGGATCTTCTCTCCCAGGTCAAGAGGAGCAGGACGGACCGCCACCTTTGCGATCAGGACTGCGGCCGCAGCCACAGCGATTGCGACCCCTCCATAGATCGTCAGGGACCGCCTGCGCCGTTGCCCCTCGCGCCGCCGCTGCTCCTGGCGGCGCGACTCGAGCGCCGCCTCACGGCGCTGCCGTTTCGCCTCCCGGGATGCGCTGCCTCGCGTCGTCATGCGTCTAACCTCACAAGCAAGGCCTACCTACAGAGACTTTGCATAGTCGATCATCCCCTGGAAGTCCACCACAACCGCGGGCTCATCTCCGACGACCCACGCATCGTGACCTGAGGGAAGAAGCGACACGTCTCCTGGCCGGGCGTCAAACTCGGTGCCGTCGTCCATCCGGATCCTCAGCGCCCCTGAAATATGATACTGAAAGTGCGGAGCTTCGCAGCTCTTGGTCTTCGCGAGCGGCTGGACCGAGGTCGCCCATCTCCAGCCCGGCTCGAAGATGGCACGGCCCACCGTCGCACCGCCGATCTTGATGAGCTCCAGTCGGCCCTTTGGGAACTCCCGAACCTCATCTGGCTTGCCGAAATGCTTCACCTCTGCCTTGTTCACGGTTCACCCCCCTGTTCTTGGATAGCCACCTTTGGTGGCCGCCTTGCCTTATGCTCCTCTACGACTACGAGGGCGGCTCTATTCCAGTAGAGCGCCCAGAGATCCAACTGGGAGGAATCCTCTGCTGGCAGGGAAGAGGTAGATGGTACGCCAAGACACATGCATGCGGTATCTGCCCATGCGCGTTGCACGTGCGATCCGGCCGGTGCCCTAGGATGACGAGCTCGGGCCGTCTTCGGTTCGACCGCGGCTCTCTCCGCCTCGACCTCCCAAAGGCCACCTGGGTGCCGCCCTACATGGTCTGGGACCCGCGAGTGCAGGCGTGGCGCACCGAGGCGGTGCACTACCCGCAGGTTCGGGAGGACGCGCCGGCCTACCACCTGGACCTATCCGACGAGGCGCCGCGGTTCTTCGACTGTCCGCCGCTGACCCCATCGCTGCCGGCGCTGCGGCCCGACCAGCAGGCCGCGGTGGAGGCATGGGAGCAAGCCGGAGGCAGGGGTGTCGTCGTCAAGCCCACGGGCACGGGCAAGACCGAGATCGCGCTGGCGCTGATCGCCCGCCACCGCGTCTCGGCGTTGATCGTGGTGCCGCTGCGCGACTTGATGTACCAGTGGCAGCGCCGGATCAAGTATGGTTTGGGCTTCGACGCCGGGGTCCTGGGCGATGGACGCCGCGAGGTCTGGCCGATCACGGTCACCACCTACGACAGCGCCTACATCCACATGAAGGAGATCGGCAACCGGTACCGCCTCATAGTCTACGACGAGGCGCACCACCTCCCGGGGGCCACCTTTCGCGAGAGCGCGCTGGACTGCCTGGCGCCGATGCGGCTGGGGCTCACCGCCACCCCCCGCCGTGCCGACGGTCTGGACCGGTTGCTCGACGAGCTGATCGGCCCGACCGTGTACGACGAACAGATCGTTGACGCAAGGGGGAAGACCCTGGCCGGCTACAGCATCATCCGTGTGCCGATCGCCCTGACCGAGGACGAGCAGGCCGAGTTCGACGGGCTGTCGCGGCGGATCCGCGCGTACGTCGCCCGCCGTCGGCGGGAAGGCGCCGTAAGTAAGGCAGCGCGGGACGGGGGCGTCCGGGGCGGGGCTGCGGGCGAGCGAGCCCCGGCGTTCGACTGGACGCATGACCTGGCCAGGCGGTCGCGCACCGATCCCGAGGCCAAGGCGATCCTGCGCGCCTACCGGAGGAAGTTGACGCTCATCCATCGCTCCGCCGAGAAGTTACGCGTGGTCGAAGACGTCCTGCGCCTGCACCCTGCGGATCAGTGCGTGGTCTTCACCGCCTCCAACCGAATGGCCCTGGACGTCTCGGCGCGCTTCCTCATCCCGGCGCTCACCGCCCACTCGGACAAGAAGGAACGGAACGCCGTGCTCGACGCGTTCGCTCGGGGCACGCTGCGTGCGCTCGTCGCCTGTGAGGTCCTCAACGAGGGATGGGACGCGCCTGCGGTGAAGGTCGGCGCGGTGCTCGGGGGAGAGAAGGGCGCCAAGGAGGCCGTGCAGCGCCTGGGGCGGCTGCTGCGCAGGTCGGGCGACCGCTCCGCGCGCCTCTACGAGGTCGTGGTGCAGGAGAGCCCCGAGATCACCAGGGCACGGCGCCGGAGCCGGACGGATGCTTACCAAACAGCAACGCGTCTATCGGTGGATCAGGCCCGGCAGCTCGATCTCTTCTGATCGGCTGGACGACGAGGACCTGCCGCATCTGGCGCGGGCCATCTCCGTCTACCGGCGGTTGGTCGGCGGCCGGCGGGGACGCGTGCGGGATGCGGCGCGGGGCGCGCTCGGCGGGATCCAGCCTGATCGGGTCGAGGGGATCATCAAGCTCCTGGACGATGTGGCCACCTACGAGTGGCCCCGTGGCTCTCGGCAGGCCGAAGTGCGGGTGCGGGTGTTCGAGACGGCCGCCCGGAATCACCCGGTGCTGGACCGCGCCGGAACCGAGGCGATCATCGTCGCTGCGCTGCCCGAGGCGCCCCGCCAACCCGAAGGCCTTGTACCCTTCCTCTACGCCGACTACCCCGAGTTCCACCGCCTCGTCGCCTTCCCGCAGAACTACGCCGCAGAAGATCTACGGGCAGATTACGACCTCGCCCAAGCACAGGCGTTGCTCTACGACGCCGTCCGGATCACGGTTGAAGCCCGGCGCGACTTCAGGCACATCGTCCAGTACGCGCGTCTCTCGCGGCTGCTGCACCGGGGCGAGCGGGTGCGCGGCGGAGCATACCGGCTGGTCTTCGACGGCCCCAACTCGATCCTCCGATACACCCATGCCTACGGGGTTGACTTCGCGAAGTTCCTGGCGGCGCTCGTCCAGGCCCGGGGCTGGACCTTGACCGCGGAGGTCGTGATGCGCAAGGGGTGGCGGCCGGTTCTGTTCGTGCTCTCGGACGCCGACGGCCTGCGCTCGCGGGTGCCTGTCCCGGCGCTGTTCGACTCGCGCCTGGAGGAGACTTTCGCGCGCAAGTTCGGTCCCGAGCGCGACGGCTGGCGACTCGGCCGGGAAGCGCTCATCCTCGAAGCGGGCGAGGCGCTTGTGGTGCCGGACTTCGTCTTCACTCACGAGGATGGTACCGAGGTGGCCATGGAGATCGTCGGGTACTGGACCCCACAGTACCTCAAGACGAAGCTCGATAAGCTCGCCGCGGTGCGGGGACCGAACCTGGTCGTAGCCGTCCGGAAGGCGATGGCCGTGGCGGCGGGGGGTCTTCCTGCGGCGGTGTTGCCGTTCTCGAGCGGAATCCTACTGCGGGACCTCATGCCAAGGCTGGAGGCGTTCCGGCCGCGGCCGGGAGGTGCCCGACGCGGCCGGCACTAGACCCATGGATGGCCGGTGCAACGCAGCTCCCCGCAGCGAGCCAGAACAAATGGCAACTGGGCCGTGTCGCCCGCCGTCGGCCGCACACCGGTGCTAGCCCGCCGCTGCTCGGATTATCACTGACCTCTCCTCCAACGAGCGAACTTCGTAGATGAGTCGGTAGGAGCAAACGAAGACTTCGCGGATGTCGGGATCACCGAGCTCGGGAATCACGCGACCGCGCTCTCTGAGGGTAGCGACATGTCCCGCGTCCGCCTCCGAGTGCCCCTTCTGAACCGCATGAACGACATGAAGATGATGGAGCACGCCGTCCATTCTGCAGTCGTCTGGCAGGCGGTCCAGCTGCTCTCTTGCTGTCTGCTTGGCTTGCTCAAGAACCGCCCTCCGAATGCCGACTCGTTCTAGCCCATCTCCGACTCGCCGGCCACTGGTGCCTTTCGCTTCTCCCCCGGGATTTGCGCCGGACCAAGGCGGTGTCGGGCTAACGACTGGCGGTGAGCCGCGGGCGCGGCCGCGTGTCGCGATCGCACTGATCCTGGCCTCCGCTGGCCGCGCCCGTCGGCTCCATGGGCGGGTTAGGCGGCCGCTTCATCGAAGTAGCCTCTTGAACTCCTCAATTGTGAGGCCTGCGTCGACTATAAGGCCACCCATCGTGTACGCGTTGACCGGGGCATGCCGCGGGATTGTGATAATGCGTGTCCCGTCTGACATCACGACGTGTTTCCCCTGGCGAACAATGCGGAACCCCGCCTTCTCAAAGGCCCGGACTGCATCGGGGTGGTTGACGCCAGCGAGTTTGGGCAAGATCAGACGAGGACCTCGACCTCCCGAGTCCTCTCGTCTCTCAAAGATGCGTCCCGAGCTTCGAGGTACTCGCGAATCGCGTCCTGAATGTTGTTCAGGGCCTCCTCCTCGGTCTTCCCCTGTGACCAGCACCCGGGCAGGCCTGGACAGGAAACGCTGAAACCCTCTTCTGATTCCCTCAGGACAACCTTGTACTTCACATCTTCCACCCCCTCCGGGCCCATCCTACAGCGGGATCGCTCGCCCGCCTAACAAGAATTGGCGCTTTCCTTAGTCTTCAGCAAAATAGTCTGAATCCATGCGCTTCACTGCATAGCTCGCAACAGGCGCAACCCCGATGTTGTGCTCAATCATATATCGCGCGAGCTGCTCACCATCGATCAGGATAATCTTGCTGTCAATGCGCGAGGCATACTCCGTGGCATCCTTCGAGAAGTCTGAGGTGGTTACGAAGATCCCTTTCCTGGCACGCTGACCCTGAAGAGCGCCGGCAAACTTCTGAATCTCGGGCCGAGGAACCGTGCTCGACCAGCGCTTTGCTTGAACGTATATGATGTCGAGACCCAGTTTATCCTCCTTGATGATTCCGTCAATCCCCTCATCCCCTGACCTGCCGGCGGCTTGCCCAGCATCCTTCAGTGAACCCCCGTAGCCCATGCTAACTAGTAGCTGGATGACGATCCTCTCGAACAGGCGGGGGGAACCAGATCTGATCTGCTGAAGCAACTCGCTGGCAAGGTTGTCCTGCAATGTTTGAATGGCTTGCTCCAAGAGCTCCTGTGGCGTCTCGTCAGTCGGCTGCTCCTGCTGCTTCTCCCGCTTCAAGGCGCGAAACTCTTGGAACTCGGGGAACTGCTCGAGGAATGCAACATCTATCTTCAATGGGCATGTGGCAAGAACCTCGCGACCTCTTTGCGTTATCATGATATGCCCACGCCGCGGCATCTCGAGCAATCCGGCCTTCTTCATATACGTCCTGGCCCAGCCGACCCGATTGTCGAAGATCGGCTGCTGTCCACTCGGGAGCAAAGCGCGCCGTTCGTCGAGAGTCAGATTGAATTGAGCAGCCAGATTATCGATTGCCTCGCGCAGAGTGTGCTCCTTCGCATCACCGGCGAATGTGAGCAGCGGCAGCATGATGCTCTGATAATCAGGGATTGCCATTTCGAGCTCCCTTCATCCCCGGCATCAAGAGCGCTAACGGCCTCGAGCTGAGCCGCCTGGCCAGCCCAAGGTTAGTATGGATCGCAATTCAAGGAACCGGGCTGGCCAGGTCGGCTCCAGCGAGTTGTTAGGCGGATGACGGACTACCCGCCTTGCCATATAGACACAGATCGGCCTCGTCCGGGGAGAAGACCCGGAAGAGGGCCACGCAATCCTCTTGAAGGCAGCCGCCATCGAATCCGTGGATCCTGGCTTTCATGTAGGGGTTCGCCTCCAGCGCAATGCGGCCCGCGGTGTAGTTATCCAGCATCCCAAACACGATGTTCCTGATGTTGGCCATCACGATTGCGCCGATGCACATCGGGCAGGGCTCACAGGTAGTGTACATGGTGCATTCGGGCCCGTGGAGCTTGAGGAAGCTGGCCGAGGCAAGGATCGCTTGAAGTTCAGCGTGGGCAACGTCGCTTGAGGCCGACTGGAATGCATTGGAGCCCCGAGCGACGATCCGCCCTTCGTGGACGATGATGGCGCCGATCGGCCTATCGCCACGCTCAAGGGCCTTCTCGGCCTCCTCGAGAGCCAGCCGCATGAAGCGCTCGTCAGTTGAATCAGAGATACTCATCGTTCCACTTAGGGCAGAAGGTGGTTAGAAGTGGAAGGCTCGCTGCAAGCAGGGAGCTCCATCCGCCTAACAAGAATTGGACAGACCTGCCTAGCATCCCAAACACAGCGAGCCCTGCAGTCTAGCGCCTGTCACCGTTTCCCCCCTGGCCCCACAATCTTCCTTATGATCCCTGCCCGCGACGCGCTCCCTGTAACCGTGATAGGCAGACCTGTCTAGTCCGGCGTCACTGGTGCTCCGGCACCGCTCCGGCGCGCCAGCCGTCCTTGGCCCCCATTATCACGCGCCGGTGATGCCTCTGCAATCCTGGGAGGACCTCTGCCGACCGGTGGCCCACCGTCGCCTAGCCACCTACTCTACACCCCGGTCAGCCGATCGGCTGGGCTCCGGACCGCCCCGGGGCCGCGGTTCAGCACGTGCGTATAGATCATGGTCGTGCCCACGTCCCGGTGCCCCAGCAGCTCCTGGATCGTCCGGATGTCGTGCCCATCCTCGAGCAGGTGGGTGGCAAACGAATGGCGGAGGATGTGGCAGGTCGCGTGCCTGGCAATCCCGGCCCGGCGGGTGGCCGGGAAGACCCACTGCCAGCCCCACTCTTGGCCCGCGTTGGCGTATTTCCGCATCAGGGCGCCGGGGAGCTCAACCCAGCCGGCACAGCGCGTGAGCTCCCGCTCATGCAGCCGCCTCACGGACTCAAGGTGCCGAGCAAGCTCAGCTTTGACGGAAGCGGGCAGCATCGTCACGCGGTCCCTGTCCCCCTTGCCGGCCCGCACCACAATCTGGTTCGACGCGAAGTCGATGTCCTTCACGCGCAGCCGGGCGCACTCGAGTACGCGCAGCCCTGCTCCATACAAGAGCAGCGCCATCAGGCGCGGGACGCCATGGAGATGGCCAAGCAGCGCCCGCACCTCATCGCGGGCCAGGACAACAGGGAGCCTACGGGAGCGCTTCGCCTGCACGAGACCGTCGAGCCAGGGGACCTCCTGCCCGAGCACCTCGCGGTAGAGGAACAGGAGCGCGCTCAGGGCCTGGTTCTGCGTGGAGGCGGCCACCTTTCCCTGAACGGCGAGAGCCGTGAGGAACTGTGTGAGTTCCGCGGCGCCCATCTCGGCTGGATGGCGCTTGCCGTGGAACAGGATGTACCGGCGGATCCACGCGATGTACGCTTCTTCGGTGCGGCGGCTGTAGTGGCGCGCGCGGAGCGCGTCTCGCACACGGTCGAGGAGACGCGGCTACCGTGTGCCGGCCGGACCGGCGTCAGAGGTGAAAGGGCTTGTCACGCAGACGTCCCCTCACCTTCGGGCATTCCAACACTCAGTCCCTCGTACCGGTGATCGGTCAAGCGGGGCGCTGTATGTGGGGGCTCGGTCGCAGCCAAGCCCTGTCGCAGCCGGGGACTGGACCGGGGCCGTCCTCCCGGTTGCCGTACTTGGTGGCAACCGGTGTCTGGCGCGTGCGGAGCGACAGAGCACTCGTCTCCCTGAATCCATCGCTCAAGACGCAGGCCGTGGCGGGCGTTCTAGGGCTGGAGGCGGGTGCCGGCCGAAAAGCGCGCCGCGGTGCTGCTGCGCGCCGCGGACATCCTGCGCCGACGTCGCCGAGGCGATCGGCTTCCTCAAGTACTACGCCCGTGAGGCGCTGCGCAACGCCCCCACCATTCGCATCCGCAGGAAGAGCTGCGCCCGGTGGCGCACCAGGTGCTCGCGAGCATACCACACCGCGTCGAGTCCATCGAGGGTGGCTGTCACTGTTGGAAACCTGTCACCGGCGGCGGCAGGGGCTCGATGAGGTCGGGTGAGTCGTTGGCCGGCGCGTTCACGGTCGTCGAGACCTCATGGGCTTCCATCGGCTCTTCCTCGTAGGGACGGAGCAGGCCCAGCAGCCGGGCTTCGTCCCCGAAGTCAGGATCCAACCACATCGCCTCCTGGTCCCGGGGGATGATCACCGGCATCCGGTGGTGGATGGGCCGCATGAAGGCGTTGGGCCCGGTGGTGATGATGGTGCACGTGCCGATTCGCTCGCCCGAGGGCGAGATCCGGGTTTCGTACAGGCCGGCGAACCCAAAGGGCCGACCCGAGACCAGATGCACATAGATGGGGCGCTTGCGGGGACCCACCTTCTGCCACTCGTAGAAGCCGTCGGCGATGATCAGACACCGGCGCCGGCGGAACGCCGACCGGAAGGCGGGCTTCTCGGCCACCGTCTCGGCGCGCGCGTTGATCATCCGGTTTCCGACCGCAGGGTCCTTCGCCCACGAAGGGATCAGCCCCCAGCGGAACTGCACCAGCTGCCTGCCGCCCTCGTCGTTGATGACGACCAGGTAGTGCCCGGGCGCCACGTTGTAGCTGGGCGCCAGACCGGTGGCCACGCGCACCACTCCGAACGCCTCCGCGATTGCTGGCACCGGGGTCCTGCGGACGAACCGGCCGCACATGGGGTCAGCGCGTCGGGCCGTGCGCGTTGGCGAAGGATAGCTGGGCCTCACCCACCAGGCGTCGGGCCTCAACGGCGCCGGCCCAGCCGCGAATCTCGACTGGCTTCTGCTCGAGCGTCTTGTAGACCGTGAAGAAGTGCTGCACCTCCTTGAGGAAGTGCGGTGGCACGTGCTCCAGTTCGGTCACGCCGTCGAAGCGCGGATCGCCCACGGGCACGGCAAGCACCTTCTGGTCGTGCCCCTTCTCGTCGTGCATGTCCAGCACGCCGATGGGGCGCACCTCCACCAGGCAGCCAGGGAACGTGGGCTCGTAGGTGAAGATCAGCACGTCCAGGTGGTCGCCGTCGTCGGCCAGGGTGTCCACTATGAACCCGTAGTCGGCCGGGTAGTGCAGCGGCGAGTAGAGCACCCGGTCGAGCCGGATCCCGCCGCGGACAGGGTCCAGTTCGTACTTGTTTCGGCTGCCGCGCGGAACCTCGACATGGGCCAGCACGGTCACGGCTCGTTCGGTCATCCCCGTCTCCCTCCGTTGGGCCCGGCCGCCCCCGTGTCGCGATCCGCCAGGTCCCGAACCAGCGCTTGGATACGGCCGGCCAGGTCGTCGCGGATCGCGCGGTAGAACGTGAGATCACCGCCGGCCGGATTCGGCAGCGGCCAGTGCATGCTGCGCGCCCCTGGCACCACCGGGCACGCCTCCTCGGCGCATAGGCCCACCACCAGTTCGACGTCGGGCCCCAGGGCCGCCTGCAGTGGCTTGGGCACGTGGCCACTGATGTCCACGCCGATCTCGCGCATGATCGTCACGGCCTCCTCGCGCACGCGCTCCCCGGGGTCCGTGCCCGCGGACCCAGCCCGCCAGCCCGCAGGCGCCAGGGCGTTGAATAGCCCCTCCGCCATCTGCGACCGGGCGGAGTTGTGCACTCAGAGAAACAGGACCTGTCGCATCTGCTCCCCCCTCGAGGAGCCAGTTCTGTCCCGCGCGGAGGATTCCTGGCCGGCCCGGGCCGGACGCGGCAGGCGCCCGGTTACGGCGTGCCGAACTGCCTGTCCAAGGCACAACGTGGCTTGGGGGGAGGAGCATGCCGCTGCAACTGCTGCCCAGAGAGGATATCTTCTTCGACCTGTTCAACCAGGCGGCCGACAACGTGCTCCAGGCGGCGCGGCAGCTCAGGGACTTGATGGACGACTACCGCGACGTCGAGCAGCGGGCGGCCGCGATCAAGGCCCTGGAGGACCGGGGCGATGAGATTACCCACTCGATTATTGACCGCCTCAATCGCACATTCGTCGTACCCCTGGACCGCGAGGACATATTCGACCTGGCCAAGGATCTCGACGACGTGCTGGACTGGATCGAGGCGGCCTCGGCGCGGATGGCCGTCTACCGAATCCCGCGGTCCAGCGGTGAGGCGCGAGAGATGGCTCACATCATCGTCAGCGAGTGCGAGGCAATCGTCGAAGCCGTGGGCAACCTGCGCCGGCTCGACCGGATCGAGGGGCCCATCCGCGAGATCAACCGCCTGGAGAATCTGGCCGACCACGTACAGCGGGAGGCCATTGCACGACTCTTCACCGAGGAAGCCGATCCCATCGAGATCATCAAATGGAAGGAGGTCTACGAGACCCTGGAGGAAGCCACCGACCGGGGCGAGCACGTCGCGCACGTGCTCCAGGGCATCCATGCGAAGAACCTGTAGCGCCGCAGGCCCAGACGCGGCGAGCCCTCCCACGGCACGGACCCGCTGATGGACCTGGCCCTCCCCGCCGGGCTGATACCCATTCTCCTGCTGGTACTCGCGGCCGAGTTCGTCAACGGCTGGACCGACGCGCCCAACGCCATTGCCACCGTAGTATCCACGCGCGTGCTGACCCCATCGGTGGCGGTGGTCATGGCTACGGTTATGAACGTCCTGGGCACAATGGCCGGCACCGCCGTGGCCGCGACGATCGGCAAGGGGATCGTGCGCGCCGAGGTCATTGACCCGATCACAATCGCCGCCGCGATGCTGGCCATCGTGGTGTGGAGCACGCTGGCCTGGTGGCACGGGCTCCCCACAAGCGAGAGCCACGCGCTGGTGGCGGCGCTGTCCGGGGCAGGGCTGGCCACCGCCGGCCCGGGCGTGCTGCTGTGGGATGGCTGGCGCAAGGTGATAATCGGCCTGGGGTTCTCGTCGGTGCTCGGCTTCTCGGGCGGATTCCTGCTACTGCTGGCGGTCTCCTGGTGGTTCACGAAGACCCCGCTGGGCCTGGCGCGCCGCCTGTTCGGACGCCTGCAGATCTTCTCCGCCGCCTTCATGGCGTTCAGCCACGGGAGCAACGACGGCCAGAAGTTCATCGGGGTCTTCGCCCTGACCCTGGTGCTGGGAGGAGTCCTGCCCGAGTTCCAGATCCCCTTTTGGGTGATTCTCCTGTGCGCGGTCACGATGGGGATCGGCACGGCGCTGGGCGGATGGCGGATCGTGCACACGATGGGGATGCGCCTGACCAAGCTCGAGCCCTACCAGGGGTTTGCAGCCGAGACGGCCGCCGCCTCTGCTATCGAGCTGGCCAGCCGTCTCGGCATCCCCGTGAGCACGACCCACACCATCAACACCGCGATCATGGGCGTCGGCGCGACGCGGCGCCTCTCCGCGGTCCGGTGGGGCGTCGGCCTGGAGATCGTGGCGGCCTGGGTGCTGACCTTCCCCGTCTGCGCGCTGATCGCCTGGGTGGCCGCCGCGCTGCTGCGCCGGGTGTTCTAGCGGTACAGCGGCAGCGGGTGCGGCTGGAGCGCCGGACCGATCCGCCGCTTCAGCAGGTCGAACACTTCCATGTCGTACTGACCTACAAAGGTGACCGCCTCGCCTGCACGGCCGGCCCTGGCAGTGCGGCCGATCCTGTGAATGTAGGTATCCACGTCCTCGGGCATGTCGAAGTTAATCACGTGCGAGATGTCGGGAAGGTCCAGCCCGCGGGCGGCCACGTTGGTGGCCACCAGCACCTGGGCCTTGCCCTTGGCGAAGGCGGTCAGCGCGCGCACCCGCGCGCCCTGGGTCATGTCGCCGTGGATCACCTCTACCGGCTGACCGCGCTCACGCAGGATCTTCGCAAGGCGATCGGTGCCACGGCGGGTCCGCCGAAAGACAAGGGCAGAGGGCACGTCGCCGCTGGTCAGCAGCAGCCGCAGCGCCCGCACCTTGTCCTGCTCGGCCACTTCCAGGTAGTACTGCGTGACCGTATCCACCGTGGGCATCGTGGCGGCAACCCTAACCCACGCCGGGTTGCGCATGTGCCGCGCCGCGATTGTGGACACCGCGTCGGGCAGCGTGGCCGAGAACAGAGCGGTCTGGCGCGCCGGCGGCGTCCGCCGGAGGATCTCCTCAACGTCGGGCAGGAAGCCCATGTCCAGCATCCGGTCGGCTTCGTCCAGAACAAGGAACCGTACGCCGTCGAGCTTCACGGATCCCCGGGAGATGTGATCGAGCAGGCGGCCCGGCGTGGCCACGGCCACCTGAACGCCGGATCGCAGCGCGCTGAGCTGCCGTTCGATGGGCTGCCCGCCGTACAGCGCGGTAACACGGAGCCTAGGTCCACCCAGCGCGCGCACGGCGTCCGCGATCTGCAGGGCCAGCTCGCGGGTGGGTGAAAGTATGAGCGCCTGGATCCCTCGGGCGTTACGGTCGAGGCGCTCCAGCATGGGAATCACATAGGCACCGGTCTTACCGGAGCCGGTCTGGGCCTGGCCGGCCACATCGTGCCCGGCGGCCAGCTTTGGAATCACCTTCAACTGAATCGGGGTGGGTTCGGTCCACCCAAGACGGGATATCGCCCGGATGGTCTCCGGACGCAGTACGAGGCCGCCGAACGCGGTCTCGTGCGTTGAAATAGAAATCAGACTTACCTCCTGATTAGACCCGGGGGAAACCCGGGCCGGGTTTGAGCCGGCATCCTGCGCGTGCCCACCGGTCCACCCAGCCCTGGTGAGAGAAACTCCGCGGACACATGAAACGGGCGACTCAGCAGTTACATCGCCCGTTTCGGAAGACGCAACTATGTCGACTAGAGTTACTGTATCACACTACGCGTACGAGTTCAACCCCGCCTGACTCCAGAACCCGGTGCGCCGCCTGATCTGGATACTCGCCCGCGAAGACGACGCGGCGCAACCCTGAGTTGAGGATCATCTTGGCGCAGGTCAGGCACGGCTGGTGGGTGACGTAGATCGCGGCGCCCGCGATGGCGACACCGTGGTAGGCCGCCTGGATAATGGCGTTCTGCTCAGCGTGCAGGCACAAACAGGTGTCGTGACCCGTGCCAGCAGGCGCATCGCTGGCGCACCTCTCGCAGCCACCGTCCCCGCAGTTGGGCAGGCCCCGGGGAGTGTCGTTGTAGCCCGTTGACAGGACCATCCGATCCTTGACCACGACCGCGCCCACCTGGCGGCGCAGGCAGGTGGAACGGCTGGCCGCGAGTTGGGCCATCCGCATGAAGTAGGTGTCCCACGAAGGCCTGCTCATCTAGAAGGCCGTAAGGTAGCAGTCAACCTCCCAGGGGTGCACGCGGGTGACGTACTCCCGCCACTCCAATCGCTTGGCCCGCGTCAGGTGGTCTACAATGTGGCTGCCGAGCGTATCGCAGATGAGCTCGTCGGCCAGGAACTCTCCCACCGCCTCGTTGAGGTTCCGGGGAAGCACCCGGATTCCCAACTGGTCCAGCTCGTCTTCGGTCATAGCGTAGATGTTCCGGTTGAGCGGCGGGCCGGCGTCCAGTCCCCTGGCGATGCCGTCGAGGCCGGCGGCCAGCATCACCGCCATGGCCAGGTACGGGTTGCAGGAGGGATCCGGCATGCGCAGCTCTATGCGCGTGCCATCCCCGCGCGACACCGGGACGCGCACCAACGGCGACCGGTTGCGCTCTGCCCAGGCGATGTAGACCGGCGCCTCGTACCCTGGCACCAGGCGCTTGTAGGAGTTGACCAGGGGGTTGGTCACCGCGCACATGCCCCGCGCGTGGGTCAGCAGCCCGGCGATGTATTGCAGGCATGTTGCGCTGAGCTGGTGGGTGCCCTCGGGGTCGTAGAAGGCGTTCGTCCTGTTGCGGTACAGCGACTGGTGGGTGTGCATCCCCGACCCGGCGATGCCGGCAATGGGCTTCGGCATGAAGGTCGCGTGCAGCCCGTGGCGCCTGGCGATCGTCCGCACAACCAGACGGAACGTGGCTATGTTGTCGGCCGCGCGCAGCGCGTCGGCGTACTTGAAGTCAATCTCGTGCTGGCCATGGGCCACCTCGTGGTGACCGGCCTCGACCTCGAAGCCCATGGCGGAGAGCGCGGTCACCATGTCGGCCCGCGCTTCTTCACCCTTGTCTACCGGCGCCATGTCAAAGTAGCCGGCCCGGTCGTGCGTCGCCAGCCTGGGCTGACCGTCGGCGTCCGTGGGAAAGAGAAAGAACTCGCACTCCGGCCCGGCCATCATGCTGAACCCGCTGCGCGCGGCAGCGGCGATGACGCGGCGCAGCACAGAGCGGGGATCGCCGGCGAACGGTTCCCTCTCGGCGGTATAGATATCGCAGATCAGGCGCGCCGTGGCCCCTTCCCGGTTCTTCCATGGGAAGAGCGCGAAGGTCGCGCGATCCGGTATGAGATACATGTCCGACTCTTCGATGCGCACGAAGCCCTCGATTGAGGAGCCATCAAACAGGATCTCGTTGTCGAGCGCCCTCTCGAGCTGCTCTACCGGGATCTCCACGTTCTTGAGGGTGCCAAGGATGTCCGTGAACTGCAGACGGACAAACCTGACACCCCACTCGCGGGCCTGCTCAAGAACCTGTTCCTTCGTCATCGCCGCTCCTCCGAAGTGCCGTGGTCTGAACCTCGAACCCCATCTCGGCCGCCCGTGCCACCAGGTACTCGATGTTCTCGGTCTTGGTGCGGTCCCCCAGACTGACGCGCTGGGTACACCCATCGAGCGCGATGATCACCGTCTCAGCCAGGCAGGCAGGCACGAGGCCCGGACCGTAGCCCAGGTTGATATTCCAACTAGGATTCCCGGGAAGGCGCACGACTCCTCCTGGAATGACCTCGGCTCCCGGCATTGTCTTCACCGAGTCGTCTACATCGTAGGGCCTTCCCAGGTCTATGATGAGACAGCCTTCTCTGACGTGCTCAGGGAAGATGACCGGCCGCGGCGAGGAGGTGGCGGTAAAGATGGCGTCGGCCCCGCACAGCACCCCGTGGTCGGTCGTCGCTTCGATGCGCGCGCCGGGGTGGCGGCGCGCCAGCAACTCACGCGACCGCTCCAGCCGTGACGCATCGGTCCCCAACATGATCAGGCGACCCACGTGCTCCACCACCTGACGGCAGATTCCGAAGCCCACGACGCCGTTTGCGCCAACCACCGCGATCGTGGCGTCTGCCGGATCAATGCCGCGGGAGCGAAGCCGGTCGAGGATCACGGGCACTGCCATCTTCACGGTGCCGGCGGTGTAGGCGCCGCCGTTGGTGACCGCGATCCCGGATCTGGCCGCCACCTCGGTGCCCTTGTTCCCGACGACCGACCAGTAGGCGCCCAGCCCCAGCACCGTGGCTCCCAGGTTCTCGGCCAGGTGGGCGGCCTGCACCGCCCGCCGTACCGCAAGACGGGGACGCGCTCGAATCTGGTCGGGCAGTAGCGGCACGCCAATCAGGTAGACGCGCGCCCGCCGGCCGTCGGCGGTGACAACCGGGTGGAGATCGTCAACCTTCATGGGCCGCACGAAGCGCGCGATCCAGCGCACGACGACATCGGAGATGATCCCGCGCCGGCGTAGGGGCATCAGCCAGCGGAACCTGCCGGCCTCCCAGTTGTCGTCAACGGTCATCGGGTGGATCAGGAACGCGCACACGGCGTCGTCGCCCAGGAGCAGCGGCAGTGGAAGGCGCTCGCCCATTCTGGGCTCGGTGCCATCGGCTATCCGCGCCAGGTGCTCCTTGTGGTTCCACAGGATCACGATCGCGAGCGCCAGACCCAGTACCAGGTACGGCGCGCGGCTGCCAAGCACCCACAGGGCCGGGGGCAGGCTTGCCGTGCCGAGCACCGTCGCCAGCGAGAGATAGCCCCAGCGCCGGCCCGCGATCCTCGGCAACCCCAGCGCCACAAACGCTACGGCCGCGGGAACCGCCAGTGCTGTCCAGGGTACCGCGCTCAGGATCGCCAGGCCGAGAAACGCACCCGCGGCCACCACGACACCCTTCACCCGTACCGTTGCCGGCGGCGCAAGAAACCAGAAGGGCGAGTAGGCGTGGCCAGCCACCACCGCGGCCGCGGAAGCGGTCAGGGTCCAGTCGCCGCCGCCCAGCAACCGGGCGGCGGCAACCGCGAGTCCTCCTTTGAGCAGGTCAAGCGCGGCGGCCAGCGCAAGGGTGTGGGCCCCGGCCGCGGCGGCTACCGTCCCCAGGCCGAGGTTGTGCGCGGAGTAACGGCGCAGATCCACGCCGCGCAGGAGCCGGCCAACGGCGTATCCGGTGGGAAGGCCTCCGAGAGCGAAGGCGAGGACGGTGGCTACGATGCTCAGCACAGGGTCTACTTGGTCCCGAACAGGCGATCGCCCGCGTCTCCCAACCCGGGCACGATGTAGCCCTTGTCGTTGAGGTGGCTGTCCACCTCGGCGGTGTAGATCTCAACGTCCGGGTGGGCGTCCTGGACCTTCTTGATCCCTTCGGGCGCGGAGATGATCGCCATCACCTTGATGTTATGGCATCCATGGGCCTTGAGGGTGTTGATCGCCTCCACGGTTGATCCACCGGTGGCCAGCATGGGATCTAGAATCATCGCCTCCCGCTCGGCGATGTCGGCCGGCAGCTTGACGAAGTAGCTGACCGGCTGCAGGGTGTCGTGGTCGCGGTACATGCCTATGTGTCCGACCCGCGCGGTGGGAATGAGCCGGGTAATCGCGGTCTCCATCACCAGCCCGGCTCGTAGAATCGGAATCACCGCCAGTTCTTGCCCGGCTATGGACCAGCCGGTGGTTGTGGCGAGCGGCGTCTCGACCTCGATCTCGCGCACCGGGTGCGAGCGGGTCGCCTCATAGGCCATCAGCGCCGCCAGCTCCTCGGTGAGTTCGCGGAACTCCTTGTGGCCGGTGCGTTTGTCTCGCAGGATCGTGAGCTTGTGCCTTATCAGCGGGTGATCGAACACGTGCACGGTGGGCATCACCGGGCCTCCTGGATGGTCTGGAAGTTGCTACCGGCTTCGATGCCGTCTGGAGGCATCCCTCCCCACAGATGCGCACCTCCCCATGGAACCATCCCTCCCCGTGGAGGCAAGTCGCTGGCCTCCGCCGAAGACATATGGGGACGCAACCGCACGGATCCCCTGGAGGCCCGAAGATGATCCTTGAGCGTCAGGACCTGGAACTGTCCGCGATAATGGCGCGCGAGCGCGCGCGGCAGCGGGACGGCATCGAGCTCATACCGTCCGAGAACTACGTCTCGGCCGCTGTGCTGGAGGCGATGGGCTCCATTCTCACCAACAAGTACTCGGAGGGGTATCCCGGCCACCGGTACTACGGCGGAAACGAGAACATAGACGAGATCGAGCGGCTGGCGCAGCGGCGCGCCAGGGATCTGTTTGGCGTGCCGCACGTGAACGTCCAGCCCTACTCCGGCAGCCCTGCCAACCTGGCGGTGTACCTGGCGACCTGCGAGCCGGGCGACGTCATCATGGGCCAGAACCTGACAGACGGTGGTCACCTGACCCACGGGTGGAAGGTCAGCGCCACCGGTATCTTCTACCGGAGCGTCCCTTACCACGTGCGCCCCGACGGCCTGATTGACCTCGACGAAGTACGGCGTCTGGCGCACGAGGCCCGGCCCCGTCTGATCTGGTGCGGCGCCACCGCCTACGTGCGGGAGATGCCGTTTGCGCAGTTCGCCGAGATCGCCGACGAGGTGGGGGCGTATCTGGCCGCGGACATCGCCCACATAGCCGGGCTTATCGCAGGAGGCGCGCACCCCAGCCCGGTCGGGCACGCGCACATCGTCACAACCACCACGCACAAGACGCTGCGCGGCCCCCGCGGCGCCATGATAATGGTCACCGCCCGCGGCATGGCCAAGGACAGGCAACTGCCCGAGAAGATTGATCGGGCCATCTTCCCCGGACTCCAGGGCGGACCGCACGACCACACGACCGCCGCGATCGCGGTTGCGCTGGCCGAGGCCTCGCGGCCGGAGTTCAGTGACTACGCCGCGCAGATCGTGGCGAACGCGCGGGCGCTGGCCTCGGCGCTGATCAGCAAAGGGTTCACGCTCGTGACGGGTGGGACCGACAACCACATGCTGCTGGCGGATCTCACACCGGGGGGTGCCGGCCGCGGCGTGTTCATGCAGGAGGCGCTGGACGCCGTTGGGATCACGGCCAACAAGAACACGATTCCCGGGGAGCCCTCGTCGGCGTTCTACCCCTCGGGTGTGCGCCTGGGCACGCCGGCCGCGACGACGCGCGGCATGCGCGAGCCAGAGATGGCCCAGATCGCGGGCTGGATGGCGCAGGTGCATGAGGAGATCCGACCGTTCCTGCTGCCGGAGGATCGGGTGGCCAGGAACCGGGCGCTGAAGGAGTTCCGCGCCATGATCGGCGCAAGTCCGCGCCTGGGGGCAATCAGGGAAGAAGTGCGGGCGCTATGCCTGAGGTTCCCGGTGCCGGGTATCTCGTAGTCCGAACACCGGGCCGGCTTACCTCCTGTGGTCCCGCTCGTACTTCGAGATCTTCTCGATCCGCGGGATGTGCCGGCCGCCCTCGAACGGGGTCGTCAACCAGGCCCGGACGATCTCCTTGGCCACCTCCATGCCCACGATGCGCGCGCCCAGGGCGATCATGTTTGAGTCGTTGTGGGATCTGGCCAGCCGGGCGGTCGTAACGTCGTGGACCACGGCGCAGCGAATGCCCAGGACCTTGTTGGCCGCCATGGCCTCGCCGTTGCCGGTCCCCCCAAAAATGATGCCCCGGTCGGAATCACCGCGTGCAACTGCCTCGGCCACCGCGATGCAGTAGTCGGGATAGTCCACGGGCTCGACCGAGCCGGTGCCAAGGTCGCGCACCTCGTGGCCGAGTTCCAGCAGCAACCGCGCCACCTCGGCCTTCAGGATCACGCCCGCGTGGTCTCCACCGATCGCTATCCGCATACGGATCACCTCCCGCAATCAATGCCTACACAACGAGCACCCGCGGGCCAGCGGGCGGCGACCACGCGTTCCCATCCCAGCCCGTCGCGCCGCACCTGCACGGCTTCGTAGCCGGCCCTCTGTTCCAGAAGTTCGACCACCCGCGGCGCCTGGCCTGCTGCCACCTCCATCACCAGCCAGCCGCCAGGACGCAGCGCCCCAGGTGCCTCGTCCACCAGGCGAGCGTGGACGCTCTCGCCCTGCCCTGGCGCCACAACCGCCAGCGCCGGCTCGAACTCCCGGATCTCGCGCGGCAGGCCGGCGGCGGCCTCCGGGGCAATGTACGGCGGATTGCACGCCACGGCGTCGAGCCGCCATCCCCCACCGATCACCGGTTCCAGCAGGTCGCCGGCGAGGAAGGTGATGCGCTCAGCGACCCGGTGGCGCGCGGCGTTGGCGCGGGCTACCTCCAGGGCGCCGTGCGAGAGATCGGTGGCCACCACCGGCGCATCGGGCCGCAGGACGGCCACGCTCACCGCTATCGCGCCGCTGCCCGTGCCGATGTCGGCAACAACCGGAGAGGTGGCGCCGCGCAGCAGTTCCAGCACGGTTTCTACCAGTACCTCGGTCTCGGGGCGCGGGATCAACACCCGCTCGTCCACCAGGAAGTCGAGTCCCATGAACTCGCGGTGACCGACGATGTAGGCCAGCGGCCGCCCGCGGGCACGCTCGCCGATGTAGCCCAGGTACCGGTCCCGGGCCCTGTCGGGGACCGGTTGGTTCCTTGCGATGTGGAACTGGGTGCGGGTCAGGTCGAGCGCGTGGCGGAGCAGCAACTCTGCCGTGACCGCGGCTTCCTCGATCCCCAGCGCCGCCAGGTGATCCCTGCCCGCCTGCCAGGCCTCGGCGACCGTTCTCAATCCACGGCCGTCAGGCGCTCTGTCTCCTCGGCCGCGGTCAGCGCGTCAACGACCTCGTCCATGTCGCCGTCGAGGATCGCGTCGAGGCGGTGAAGGCTGAGCCCGATGCGATGGTCGGTCATGCGGTTCTGGGGAAAGTTGTAGGTCCGGACCTTCTCGCTGCGCACCCCGGTTCCCACCTGCAACCGGCGTTCCTGGGCGATCGCCTCGGCCTGCTCCTGCTCGGCCCGCTCCAGAAGGTGCGCCCGCAGGATGCGCATCGCCTTCTCCCGGTTCTGAAACTGGGATCGCTCGTCCTGGCAGGCCACAACGATCCCCGTGGGGATGTGCCGGATCCGCACCGCGGTCTCGACCTTGTTTACGTTCTGGCCGCCGGCCCCACCCGCCCGGTAGGTCCCCACGTCAATCTCGTCGGGCCGGATGGTGACCTCCACCTCTTCGGCTTCGGGCAGCACCGCAACCGTGACGGTGGACGTGTGGATGCGTCCCGAGGCCTCGGTCACCGGCACGCGCTGCACGCGGTGCACGCCGCTCTCGTACTTCAGCCGGCTGTACGCCCCGCGGCCGGTTATCGCGAAGATCACCTCTTTGAACCCGCCGATGCCGGTTGCATTCGCTGAGAGAACCTCCGATTTCCACCGGCGCAACTCCGCGTAGCGCGAGTACATCCTAAGGAGATCTCCGGCGAACAGGGCGGCCTCATCGCCGCCGGTCCCCGCGCGGATCTCAACGATGACGTTGCGGTCGTCGCGCGGATCACGGGGCAGCAGGAGTACCCTCAACTCTTCCTCGAGATCGTCGAGCACCTCGCGCAGTTGGGCGGCCTCGCTCTTTGCCAGATCGCGGAGTTCGGGGTCGGCCTCCTCGCGCACCATCACCTCGGCCTCTTCGGCGTCGCGGCAGGCCGCGCGATAAGCGCGGAAGCGCGACACGGTCAGATCGAGCCCCGAGAACTCGCGGGCGATCTGCTGATAGCGGGCCCGGTCGGAGTGAACCGCCGGGTCGGCCATGGCCGCGGACAGCGCCTCGAACCTGGCCTCCGCTGCTTCCAGGCGGGCCTGCATGCGTGAATCCATACGTGTCATGGCTCTCCGATTATATCATCGGTCCGGCGGGATGGCCGAAATGGTCAGACAGCCGGTCCACCCGGGCGGCCTGGGACCTGATGGCACCTGCGGCAGCGTGCTTCATAGGCCTCTCGCGCGCCCACCAGGATTACCGGATCGTTGTAGTGCGCCGCGCGGCCTTCCACCAACCGCTGGGTGCGGCTCGCAGGGGCCCCGCACGTCATGCAGATCGCCTGCAGCTTGGTGACTTCCTCGGCCACCGCCAGCAGGTGGGGGATCGGTCCGAAAGGCACGCCCCGGAAGTCGGTGTCGAGGCCGGTCAGGAGAACGCGGATCCCCCTGCCGGCAAGCGTCTCGGCCACCTCCGCGATCCCGTTGTCGAGGAACTGCACCTCGTCCACGGCCACGACCTCGGTGCCCGGATCCACCAGATCCAGGATCTCGGCGCTCCGGGTCACTGGTATCGCCTCGATGCGCACGCCGTTGTGCGAGGTGATCGCGCCTGCGGCGTAGCGGTCGTCGAGCGCGTGCTTGAAGACGGCCACTCGCTGCCGGGCGATCTGAGCGCGGCGCACGCGGCGGATTAGCTCCTCTGTCTTGCCACTGAACATGCTCCCGCAGATGATCTCGATACCCCCGGTAGCGCGATTCATCGTCGCCTCCTGGTTCCTGCGCGCCTGTACCCCCGGCCTCGCCAGGCGTGGCGGATGGTCGGCCCCGCCAGCAGGAGCACGGCCAGAACGATCGGTCCCAGGCCCAGTGCCCACAGCGCCGCCGTGACTGCCAGCCGCGTCCGGGAGACCTGCCGCTGGACCTGCTCGCCGGCCTTCCGGCCTGCCTCCACAGCCCGAGAAGCGCCCACGATGTCCAGCCGGCGCAGGGCCCCGGTTGCGCGTAGGGCCTCGACATAGGCCGTCGCGCCGCCGGGTCTGGACACCAGCCGCCCTGGGGTCTGGGCAAGGGTATAGGCGCATGCATATTCTACCCCGCGCCTGTAGGTGCGGAAGTCCACGTCCGAGAGGCGCGGGGGCGCGGTCTGCGCGAGCCGCGTGCGCCAGCGCCAGTCGGCCTCGGCCATTGAAATGCCAAAGTGCCGCTGGAAGAGCGAGGGGAAGTCGTACCACCGCACTCCGCCCTCCAGCGCAAACGCCGCCACATGCCGCAGGCCGTGCTCCTCGGCCAGGTAGGCGAGAAACGATACGCTCTGGGCGTAGGCGCTGGGCAGGGCCCGGCTGAAGTCGAGCTGGTGCACGATCTCCGCAATCGGCGGCAGGCCATCCCTCTCGAGGAACAGCCTGGCATGAGCGTGGCTGTCAACCCCGATCAGCCTGTCGGCGATGAGATCCCCCATCCCCCAGGATAGGAGCGGCACTGATCGTCCCACTGCCTGGCGGACGACAATCCGCGCCACCTGGTAAGGGGAGACCAGAACATCGCCTCCCTCCACGACGGTCCCCCACCCGTGGACCGTGCCGTCCCGAAGGATCGCAAACTGCCACCAGTCCTTCTGGAACCGATCAGGCGATGGGAACAGCGGGTAGGTGAGCAGGCCGTCGGGCGCAAGGCCGCTGTCGCGCTCAATCCGCAGCAGGAGGTTGTCTAGGAGGACCGCAACCCGGCCTGCCATGGCTTCTTCTCGCGTTCCGGGCAGAGTGTAGACCGCGGACCGCGCGCCGGCGGTGGCCACCCAGGGGGGAACCTGGGGCGCGGTGGCACCGGAAGGCGGGCTCCACGCCAGGACGGATCCCGCGGAGAGAGCCACCAGTGCCAGGGTCAGCGAGCGCGTGGGGTCTACTGGACCTTCAGGCCGTACTTGCGGGCGAACTTCTGGACCCTGCCCTCGGCATCAACGAACCTGCGTTGGCCGGTGTAGAAGGGGTGGCACTTCGAGCAGATCTCGACGCGGATCGCCTTCTTGGTGGATCCGGTCAAGAACGTTTCGCCGCAGGCGCAGGTAACGCGCGCCTCATGGTAGTTGGGGTGGATACCCTGCTTCATGTCCTTCTCCTCGTTGCCGTTCACCCTGGGTGGGAACACGCGGCATTATACCAGACCGGACCGCCAGCGTCGAGGCCAGTTCATGCGCGCGAGAATGGATCAGCGAAGGTAGCTGAGAGGATTGACGGCGCGGCCGTTGACGCGAACCTCGAAGTGCAGGTGCGACCCTGTACAACGGCCGGTGCAGCCAACACGGGCGATCAACTGGCCCTTCTTGACGGGCTGCCCGGGCTGGACATGAAGCTTCGATGCGTGGCCGTACACGGTCACGACCCCGCCGCCGTGGGCGAGAAACACCACCCTGCCGTAGCCGCCCTTCCACCCGGAGAACTCCACGACGCCGTCGCGCGCCGCGTAGATCGGCGTGCCGCGCGGCGAGGCCAGGTCAATGCCCTCGTGGTGACGGCGGTACCGCCAGCCGAACCGCGAGGTCAGTGTGCCGCGTGCCGGCCATATAAAGGCCCCGCCTGAGCGCAGTACCGAGACGTCTGCCATCACCGGCTCGGACGTACCCGGCCGGGTCCGCGACCGCAGTTCTACCTGGCGGTGCCGGGGCAGTGCCCCTGCCGAAACAACGATCCGCTGGCCCGGCCTGATCCAGTCGGAGTCGCCCAGATCGTTCATGGCCATGAGGTCCTCGACCCGCGCCCCGTACCGCCCTGCGATCTCCCACAGGGTCTCACCGCTCCGCACCACGTGCACCGCGGACCGCTCGGGACGCGCGGGGGTACGGGTTGCGGTCTGGGAGGCAGGAGCCGGCGCGGACGCCGACGGGATCTCAAGGGACTTGCCGAGCGGCAGGATCGCGGTCAGGGCAATGCGGTTGGCCCCGGCCAGAGTCTCGACCGTCACGGCGTACCGCTGTGCGATCGTCCAGAGGGTATCCCCGGCCTGCACCGTGTAGGCGAGGGGCGCCGGATCAGGCCCGGATGTCTTCACGGCCGCCTGCGCCGCGACGATCTGCCGAACGGCACGCGACGATGGCCGCGCGGCCGTGATCTGCCGGAGGCCTTCTTCCGCGGAAGCCGGAACCACAACGGCCTGGGCGCTGGAGCGATGGGTGTCCGTAACCCCGATCGCGGGAGCAACCGCCACGAAGATCCCGAGGAGCACGATTACTGTGGCGGGTGTAGGCAAACTTCCCTCCGAGGTTTGACTGGGCAGTGTTACTGGTTCGACGCCGGGCGACCGGTTCCTGCTACGGCCCGTTGTCTTCTGAACTCTTGACTATGGACCTGAGGAAGCCCGCGTTGTTCGAGGTCTTGCGCAGCCGGTCAAGGATGAGTTCGGTCACCGCCACGGTATCGAGCTGCTCCAGGCTCTTGCGCAGCACCCAGACCTTGCGCAGCTCCTCGTCGGTCAGCAGGAGCTCCTCGCGCCGCGTACCCGACATCTTGATGTCTATCGCCGGGAAGGTGCGCCGCTCCTGGAGCTTCCGGTTGAGGTGCAGCTCCATGTTGCCCGTGCCCTTGAACTCCTCGTAGATCACATCGTCCATCCGGCTGCCGGTGTCCACCAGGGCGGTTGCGATGATGGTCAGGCTGCCGCCTTCCTCGATCTTGCGAGCGGCGCCGAAGAACCGTTTGGGCCGGTGCAGGGCCGCGGGGTCGAGTCCGCCCGAAAGCGTGCGGCCCGACGGCGGAATGACCAGGTTGTTCGCGCGGGAGAACCGGGTCAGGCTGTCGAGCAGGATCACGACGTCCCGGCCTCCTTCCACGATCCGCTTGGCGCGCTCCAGGACCAGGTCGGCCACCTGGATGTGCTCCTCGGGCGCCCGGTCGAAGGTGCTGGCCACGACCTCGGCCTCCACGGAGCGCCGCATGTCGGTGACCTCTTCGGGGCGCTCGTCGAGCAGCAGCACCATGAGGTAGATCTCGCTGTGGTTCGCCACGATGGACTGCCCGATCTTCTTGAGCAGGGTGGTCTTCCCGGCCTTGGGCGGCGAGACGATCATGCCGCGCTGCCCCTTGCCGATGGGCGAGAACAGGTCCACCACCCGCACCGTCAGGTCGGACTCGAGCAACTCCAGCCGTATCCGCTCCAGCGGGAAGACCGGCGTCAGTTGCTCGAACGACGGACGCGAGCGCGCCTGCTCAGGGTCGAGGCCGTTCACCGCCTCCACGCGCAGGAGCGCGAAGTACTTCTCGTTGTCCTTCGGCGGCCGGACCTGACCCAGGACCTCGTCGCCCACGCGCAGCCCAAACCGCTTGATCTGCGAGGGTGACACGTAGATGTCCTCGCCCCCGGGCAGGTAGCCGCTGGTCCGCAGAAAGCCGTAGCCCTCCGGCATGATCTCCAGGATCCCGGCGCGAATCAGCAGGCCCGCATCTTCGGTCTGCTTCTGAAGCACGCGCATTATCAGCTCCTGCTTCCGGTAGCGCCGGTAGTTGGCTATGTTGAGATCGCGGGCCATATCCTGAAGGTCCGCGAGGGTCTTGGCTTCGAGTTCGGCTATCGGCACGGCTAGATCACCTCTCGTATTCGGTCCCCACCGCGGCGAGGGCTCAGCCGCGCGGGGTGCGCCGGGCCTGGAGTTCTACCTGAAGCCGGCGGGCGTCCGCCATGAACTTCTCGAGCCCGATGTCGGTCATCGGGTGGTTGAAGAGCTGCTCCATGACCCTAAACGGCATCGTGGCCACGTGGCAGCCGGCCAGCGCGGACTGGATCACGTGAACCGGGTGCCGGAGACTCGCCGCCAACACCTTCGTCTCGAACCCGTAGTTCCGGTACGCGTCGCAGATGTCGCGCACGAGCTCCATGCCGTCGGCGCCCGCGTCGTCCAGGCGCCCGACGAACGGGCTTACGTAGGTCCCGCCGGCTTTCGCGGCTATAAGCGCCTGGGCCAGTGAGAACACGAGCGTGACGTTGCACCGAATGCCCTTGGCGCGCAGCGCACGCAGTGCCCGAACGCCCTCGGGCGTGATCGGGACCTTCACGACCACATTGGGAGCCCAGGTGGCGAACTCCTCACCCTCCCGAATCATCCCATCGGCGTCGGTTGCCGTCGTCTCGACGCTCACCGGGCCAGGGCAGATCGAACAGATCTCCAGGATCAGGTCCTTGTGCTCGCGGCCTTCCTTGGCAACGTGGGTGGGGTTCGTGGTGACCCCGTCGAGGATGCCCCACGACTGCGCGGCACGGATCTCCTCTATGCTGGCGGTGTCGACGAAGAACTCCATTGCCGCTACCTTCCGGTGGCCTCGATGTACATGACCTCTGCGGCCTCGGTCGGACGCAGCATCTTGAGCGTGTCCCCGGGCCGCAGTTGCATCAGCAGTACCGGTTGATCGTTCCGGTAGATCGCGCTGACTACCGCCACCCGGTGCGATCGAACCTGGCGGTTCGCGTCCTCGACGACCACAACCGGAGGCGGTCCGCCGCGCATCTCGCGCAGCGTCGCGGTCACGAAGTCATAGCGACCGGCTGCCTCCATCAGGACGTTGAGCGCAAAGATCGCCTCGCCGCGGTTGGCGGTCCGTGCCGGCCGGAAGGTGTTGTCGGATAGGGGAAGGACGATCTTGCGGTCAATGGCCACCACCACGCTCCCGCGGATCTCGGTCGGGATATCGCGCGCGTCGGCCACCATCAGCGTGTCGTTGGCGCGGCGCAGTGCCTCCACCTCCAGGCCCATGGCGCGCACGACGAACGCCGCCAGTTCGGCCCTGGTCACCGGCTGGCGCGGCCTGAACGTGTTGTCGGGGTACGCGGAGATGAGCCCGCGCTGAAACGCGATCAGGACCGTCGTGGGGTTCTCCTTGGTCGTGTGCACCGCGACCAGCTCGTAGCGGCCCGGCCGGACCGGCTGTGAGTTTTGGTCGAGCTGGAGCCAGAAGGTTTCGAACTTCATAGACTGATTGGCGGCCAGGGACACTGGCCGTTCCACCGGGACGAACGGCCGGTTCAGCGACCAGCGCGCCACCTCGTTCCCGTCCGCGTCGCGGATCACGAAGTCGTGGAACTGCGAGGTCGTGTACTCAAACGCGACGTCCTGCAGCAGGAACACCTTGAGTCCTGGCTTGACCTGGACCGTGCCCTCGTCGTAGAGCTCAACGGTCGAGCCGTCCGCGCGCGCCTCCAGTACCCGGAACCTCGCCACCTTTCCCCGCGTCACTCCGGCCGCGGTGCGGGTCTCGGTGTACAGCTCGCCCTCCATACCCGCCTTCAGCTCATCGCGGTCACTCATCTTGATGCGCGTGCGGCCGCGGTCCGGGGACAGGAACTCGGTCTCACGGCCCGCACCATCGTTGGCGATCGTGAAGGTGAGCGTTATCTTCTCGTCTGGACCGTACGTGGTCTTGTTTGTGACCAGGGCATACCGGACAGTACCCTTCCTTACCTCGGTCTTCGTGGCCGAGACCGTGCCCATGATCGAGGCCGCGGCCACGGCCATCCGGTCGGCGGCTGGAATCTGGTCCACGTCGCGGAAGTCGGGCGGACGCACACCGCCCGTTGGGATGCCGAGCGCGCGGGCCAGGAACAGCGCCATGTCCAGCCGGGTGAGGGGCTCGTCAGGGGCCAGCCGGCCGTCGGGCAGGCGAATAGCCAGTCCCTTCGCGGCCATCCGCTCCGCGGCCCGCCGCGATGGGTGCGTGCTCATGTCCGTGAAGATCTGTGCAGTAGCCGGGCCTGCGGCCAGGGCAATCAAGACGAAAACCGCGGCCACGCGTGTGCGAATCGTCATCACAGGTGCGCCTCCCTCGGGGTCACCGATGGCGTGCAGGTCTATCAGGACTGTTCACTGCGCGATTTGTGGTTCGAACATCGTCTGGGACACAACCCCGGAAGTTTCGTTTGGACCGGAGATTGAGAGCGGCAAGCGGCGACCGCGCACCTGCCACCGGTAGGTCTTTAGATATTCGTAACACACAGGCCGATGCCATTGCAATAGCAATCCCGGCCGAATTGAACCGGCGCCGATCAGGCAGGCCTCCGATCACATGCTGTCGGGAGCTGAAACCCCCAGCAGCCCCAGAGTGCGCCGCAGCACGATCCGGGTTGCCTCGACCAGGGCCAGCCGGGCGGCGGTCAGATCTGGATCATCGGTGAGGACGCGGCAGTGTGTGTAGAAGAGATGGAAGGCCTCTGCGACCTCGCGGGCGTAGGAGCAGAGACGGTGGGGCTCGCGCCGAGTGCCCGCCAGCCGGATGACCTCGGGGAGTTCGCCCAGGGCGTGGATCAGGGCGGCCTCGCGTTCGTCGGCCAGGCGCTCCAGCGAGAGGTCCAGGGATGAGCAGGCGCCCATGCCCTTTGCCTTCCCGGCCGCCTCGCGCAGGATGCCGGCGATGCGCGCATGGGCGTACTGCACATAGTACACGGGGTTGTCCTGCGAGTGCTGCAGCGCAAGCGCGACGTCGAAGTCCATGGGAACCGCGGGCGAGGCCATCGCGAAGAAGTACCGGGCAGCGTCCACACCCACCGCGTCAATCAGTTCCCGCAGGGTCACGAACTCGCCGCTGCTCTTGGACATGCGCAGGGACTCACCCGCGTTCTTCAACCGCACGTGCTGGTAGATCAGGATCTCCAGGGCCTCGGGCGAGACGCCCAGGGCGGCCAGCCCGCCCTTGACGCGGGCCACGTCGCCGATGTGGTCAATGGCCCAGACGTTTATCATCAGGTCGAAGCCGCGCGCCAGCTTGTCGAGATGGTAGGCAATGTCGCTGCCGAAGTAGGTCCACTCGCCCGTGGGTTTCACGATCACCCGGTCCTTGTCGTCGCCAAAACTGGTCGAGCGAAACCAGGTCTTGCCATCGGCATCGTAGATGTAGCCGCGAGCCCGAAGCTCGGCGAGCGCCCGGTCCACGGCCCCTGAGCGGATCAGCCCGCGCTCGCTGAACCATGTATCAAACCTCACACCAAAGCGCTCGAGCACCTCTCTGATCTCCGCGACGACCGCAGTCACGCTCACGTCCCGGATGTGGTCGAGGCGCTCGTCCTGGGAGGCCCGCAGCCATCTGTCACCGTCGTCCGCGACGATCCGGCCTGCCAGGTCCTTGACGTACTCGCCAGGATAGCCCTCCTCGGGGAACGGCGTGGTCTGCCCGAGCATGTTCAGATAGCGGGCCTCAACCGAGCGCGCCAGGTTGTGTACCTTCTGGCCGGCATCGTTCATGTAGTACTCGCGCGAGATCGAGAATCCGAGAGCCCCCAACAGGCTGGCCAGCACGTCGCCTATGACCGCGTTGCGGCCGGCGCCGACGTGGAGCGGGCCCGTGGGGTTGGCGCTGACGAACTCAACGTTCACGCGCCGACCCGCGCCGATAGTCTGCAGGCCGTAGCCGTCCCCGAGCCGGCAGATCGTCGCAACCATGTCGCGCTTCCAGGGCCAGGCAACGGTCAGGTTGACAAACCCGGGGCCGGCGACATCGAGGCGCTCGATGCGATCAGGTGGAGGCGCATACGCCTCTATCAGGCGTTGTGCGATCTCGCGCGGCACTCCGCCGGACTGCTTGGCAAGCAGCAAAGCGGCGTTGGTCGCATAGTCGCCGTGCCGGCGATCCCTGGGGACCTCCACGTCGAACGACGGCACATCACCCGAGGGAATCGCGCCGGATTCCATGGCCCTGGTGATGGCGTCCCGGATCTCCTGTCTCAGGGCATCGCGAAACATCGCCTTACTATACCACCTATCCCGTGCGGGATACCGGCGCGCAGGGCGCAGACGCCAGGGGCGCCGGCGTGAACTTGCCCAGCACGCGCGGCCCGGCCGCCCCGGTCGCGGCCGGCACGTTCGTGGCCAGCCCGGCCACAGCATCCGAGGCCAGCAGCGCGAACGCCATCGCCTCCTTCAGTTTGCCGTCTATCCCGAACTCCTCGCAACGGTAGACCGGAAGGCCCAGGCCGGAGGCGATGCGGCCGCGCAGGAAGTCGTTGTAGGATCCGCCGCCTCCCAGCACCACCTCGTCCAACCCGGATCGGGGAATCAGGAACTCGCGGTAGGCCCACACGATCGAATCCGCTGTAAGCGCCGAGACCGTTGCCACGGTATCCTCTGGGCCGAGCCCGCGGCGGAGCGCCTGCTCAACGAGTTCGGCGGCAAACGGCTTGCCGTAGACCTCCCGCCCCGTGGTCTTGGGAGGTGAGAGCCGGAGGAAAGGATCGCCCAACAGCTCGTCCAGCCAGCCCTCGTGCACCCTTCCCCGGGAGGCCATAGCGCCCCCGTGGTCGTATGCCTGGGCACCGCCGGTGATGAGCTGCACCAAGCCGTCAATCAGCATGTTGCCGGGGCCGGTGTCGAACGCCAGGGCGTCGCCTGGACCGCATCCGGCCGGCAGATAGGTGACGTTGCCGATACCTCCAATGTTCTGCACCGCACGCGTGCGCGCGGGATGCCGGAACACGACCAGGTCGAAGTACGGCACCAGCGGCGCGCCGTGCCCGCCGGCGGCGATGTCGGCCACCCGGAAGTCGGCCACAACCGGCAGGCCGGTGCGCTCCGCGATCACCGCCGCTTCCCCCACCTGCAGCGTCGCGCCGTCCGGGGCAGGGATATGCCAGACAGTCTGGCCGTGCGAGCCGATCAGGTCCACCTCTGCCGGACGCAGTCCGGCCTGGGAGATCACCGCCAGTGCAGCGTCCGCGAAGAGAGAGCCCAGCCGGAAGTTGAACCGGCACAGGCGATCCACCGAGGCGGTCGCTGGATTGAACATGGAGAACAGCTCGTCGCGATCCGCGTCGGAGAAGGGCTTCGTCAGGCCGGCGACCAGCCGTAACCGTGCCTCCAACCCGGCGCCGTTGATCTCGACGAGAGCGGCGTCAATCCCGTCGGCCGAGGTGCCGGAGATCAGGCCCACGACGCGCTTCGGATCCCGGCGCGCCAGGTCAGCCGCTTCACGCATCACCTGCCCCCTCTCGGCTCGTCCCCTCGCCTGCGGCCTCGATCGCCTCCCGGACAAACCCGCCCGCGCGATCCAGCAGCCGCTCGGCCTCCCCGCGCTCCACCGCGGCCAACGCCATGACGATCGCCACCTTGGCACTGCCGCCGGCCTGGTCCAGCAGCCGGCCGGCGGCTTCGGAATCCAATCCGGTCGCCTGCGCCACCATGCGCTGCGCGCGGGCGGCCAGCTTGTTGTTGCTGGGGGACATGTCCACCATCAGGTTCGAGTACACCTTGCCCAGCCGCACCATGACCGTGGTGCTGAGCATGTTCAGCACCATCTTCTGAGCCGTTCCGGCCTTCATGCGCGTCGAGCCGGTCAGAACCTCGGGCCCTGTCGCCGGAGCAATAGGGATGTCCGCCAACCGGGCCAGCGGCGAGCCGGGAGCGTTGCACAGGCCGACCACGGTGCAGCCGCGCCTGATGGCCTCTCCGACGGCGCCGAGCACGAATGGCGTCACGCCGCTCGCGGCGATCGCCACAACCGCGTCGTTGGGCCCCGCGTCCAGTCGCGCGAGCTCCGAAGCGCCCGAAGCGCCGTCGTCCTCGGAGGGCCCCGCAGAACCTATCGTGGCCTGCACGCCCCCGGCGATGATGACCGGAACGACCTCCGGCTCGACCCCGAAGGTGGGCGGCCACTCCAGCGCGTCGAGCAGGCCTATCCTCCCGCTGGTGCCTGCGCCGATGTAGACGACGCGTCCCCCAGAACGCAAGGACCGAACCATGGCCTCCACCGCCCTGGAGATGTTGGGGATCTCCGCGGCCACGGCATCAGGGACGGCGCGATCCTCCAGGTTGATGGCGCGCAGTATCTCCTCGGTGGAGAGGCGGTCCAGCTCCATGGTCCTGGGATTGCGCTGCTCCGTCTCCAGTTCCCAGTAGTTCACCTGGGACCGTTGATCAGGCGGTACCATCGCCATCACCTCGTTCGCGCCACGCGGTCTCCACGCCGGCCGCTCGCGCCGCCAGCAACGCGGCGCCGATCTCGGGCGGAAAACGGGCAGGCGTCAGCACGGCCGGGCACGCGCGGGCGTCCAGCGCCTTCATCATCAGCCCGGCCACCGGTCCCTCCTCGCCCAGCACCCCTCCCGTCGCCACCAGCGTGAACCTGTTCTGCATCCAACCCAAGGCACGCGCAACCGCGGCCACCATCGTGGCAAGCCCATCGCCAGCCCGCTCCAGGATGCGCGCTGCCACAGGGTCTCCCGCGGCCGCGGCGTCTATCGCAAGCGGGGCGATCGAAGCGATCTCATCAATGCTCGCGCCGCGCACGGCGGCCTTGAGCGCCGTAAGCGAAGCGATGCCGAATCGTGCCCGGACCGCATCGGCCACGAGAGTGGGGGCCCCGCGACCGTCGTGGGCGCGCATCGCGGCCCGCAGGACTGCGCGGCCGATCGAGTAGCCGCTACCCTCGTCGTCGAGGAGCGGTCCCCACCCGCCGGCACGCGCCCGTCGGCCGTGCTCGTCCACCCCGAACGCTATGGAACCGGTGCCGGATATGATGACCACGCCGGGCGCCAGCGCTGTGCCGCCTGCCAGCGCGGCCGCGGCGTCGTGATCCACGTGCACGATCCGGGCGATGTTCGCCCGGGTGAGCGCGCCGATCAGCTGCTCACGGATTGCCGGGTCGTCTGCGCCGGCCAGCCCGGCTCCCAGCGCATCTATCGGCTCGCCCACGCCGGAGGTGGCCAGTGCCTCGCGCGCCGCGGCCACGACCACGGCCGCGGCCTCCTCGGGCTCCCGATGGTAGGCGCTCGAGGAACGCACCGACGCGGTCGCCAGCACCAACCCGGTCGAGGAGACCACCGCAGCGCGGGTCTTCGATGCGCCGCCATCCACCCCGACCAGCACCGCGTCAGCCATCAGGACCGGCCTCAGGGTCAGCCATCGAGGGCCTCGATCACCGCGTCGTGGAACGCCGGGCGGAAGACCTGAATGTCCTCCCGCTGCGCGGCAGGATGCACCCGGTTGGTCAACAGCACTACCACAAGGTCGCGCGCCGGATCCACCAGCAACGAGGTCCCTGTGAAACCGGTGTGGCAGAACGCCTGCGTCGAAGCGCGCGCGCCGGCAGAGGGCCCTCCCTGCAGGCTCCACCCGAGCCCTCTTCGCCCCGGCCCCGGTTCCCGCGTCTGGTCCCGCGTGGCCTCCGCAACGGTCGCCGCACGCAGGACGCGCGCGCCGTCCAATGCTCCACCGCGCAGCATGGCCGCGCCGAACCGCGCAACTTCCCCGGCGGTGGCGAACAGCCCGGCGTGACCCGCCACCCCGCGCCCCAGGTGCCAGGCGTTGCCGTCGTGCACCTCGCCTCGCAGCAGGTAGGTTCGCCAGGCGAAAGCGCGGCCCAGTCCCTGCTCGCGGGCCTTCGTCCGCTCAAAGTCGTTTCCGACCTCGGTGGCGGCGCAGCGCGTCCGCCATGCCAGCAGCGGTGCGAACCGCATCGTACCAAGTCCCAGTGGCCCGAAGATGTGCGCACGCGCATGGGCGTCGAGGGGCATCCCGGATAGGCGCTCCACCAGATACCCCAGCACGATGAACCCCAGATCGCTGTACTCCATCCGCGACCCGGGCGGCGCCAGGGCGGGCGTGGCGCAGATGCGCTCCACCGCTCCTTCTATGGATCGGCAGGCGCCCGCGCGCTCTACTCCTCCCCCCGAACGACGCGGGAGGTAGAGCATCTCCCAAGCAGGGAGCCCCGAAGTGTGCGCCAGCAGGTGGCGCACCGTAGCCCCTTCCTTCCCTCCCCGGGCGAAGCGAGGCAGGTATGCCGCGACCGGGGCATCGAGATCAACGGCGCCTCGCTCCCAGAGCTGGAGCACGGCGGTCGCCGTGGCCAGCGGCTTGGTCAAACTGGCCAGGTCGAACACCGTCCCCACCAACATCGGGCGTCGCCTGGGCACTACCTGCGCGTCGCCAAACGCCTCGTGCAGCAGCAGGGCGCTCCCTCTCACGACCGCGACAACCGCTCCTGGGAAGACACCGTCCCGCAGCCCCTCTGCCACGAGCGCCCTCACCGCTTCGCGCACGCGCACGGCCGTCATCGCAGCCTCGGGTCGAGCAGATCGCGCAGGCCGTCGCCCAACAGGTTGAACCCGAGCACAACGATCATGATGGCCAGCCCTGGAAAGACGGCGTTCCACGGAGCCAGCTCGAGCAACTGGCGGCCGTCGCTGAGCATGTTGCCCCACGAGGGTGTAGGCGGCCGCGTGCCGAGCCCCAGGAAACTGAGCGCCGACTCCGAGAGGATGGCCAGTGACAGACTCAGCGAGATCTGCACGATCATCGGGGCCATCACATTGGGGATGACGTGCCTCCCAACGATGCGCGCGTTGCCCATCCCCAGCGCCCTGGCGGCGTCAATGAACTCCAGGGAGCGCACGCTTAACGCCGCGGCCCTTGCCACGCGCGCGAACTGGGGCGTGTAGACTATCCCGATGGCGACTACCAGGTTGAACAGGCTGGTGCCCAGCACGGCCATGATCGCGATGGCCAGGAGGATGGCCGGGAACGCGAAGACGATGTCCATGACCCGCATCGAGACCGAGTCCCACCACCCACCGTAATATCCCGCGGCCAGACCGACCGAGGTCCCCATGGCCACGGCCGTCAGCACGGATAGAAAGGCGACCACCAGGGAAACGCGCGAGCCCATCAGCACGCGGCTGAACACGTCGCGGCCGAACTCATCGGTGCCGAAGAGGTAACGGCCGCCCGGCGGAGAGAGCGCGTCCGCGGGGGTCATGACCCGGACATCGTGGGGCACGATTGCCGGTGCCGTCGCCGCGATCCCAACGCTGGCAAAGATGATGACGAAACCGATCGGCGCGACGCGGTTGCGCAGGAACCGGCGCGTCCACCACCGCCAGCCGGTGCCCAGGCGCGGCCCCGCGGCCGCCGGCGCCTTATCCATATCGGATGCGTGGATCGATCCAGGCATAGAGCAGATCCACCACCAGGTTGGTGACAACGAAGAGCAGGGCAATGGTCAGCACAACCCCCTGCACCACCGGATAGTCGCGCTGGAAGATCGCCTGCAGCACAAGGCGGCCCATCCCCGGGAGGGCGAAGATCTCCTCGATCACGACGGTGCCGCCCAGCAGGTAGCCCATCTGGAACCCCACAACCGTAATGACCGGGATCATCGCGTTCGGCAGGGCGTGGCGGAGCATCACGACCGATGCCCGCAGCCCCTTTCCCCGAGCGGTCCGGACGAAGTCCTGCCCCAGTACCTCGAGCAGTGACGAGCGGATGTACCGCATCAGAATGGCCGCGATCGCCACCCCCAGGGAAATGGCCGGCAGGTAGAGACTCTCCAGTGTGCCGAGCGGGTTCTGACTCAATGGGACGTACTGGCCGAGCGAAACGTGCAGGTATCGGGAGAAGACGAGAATCAGCATCGCGCCGAGCCAGAAGTTGGGCATCGAGAGACCCAGCAGCCCGCCGATGCGCGTCAGCACGTCGAACGTAGAGTTGCGCGTAACCGCCGAGAGGATGCCGAGCGGCACCGCAATAGCCAGCGCGATGGCCAGCGCGAACATGGCGAGCTGAAACGAGAGCGGCAGGCGGGCCATGATGTCGGGAAGCACCGGTCGCGACGTCCGCAGCGAAACGCCGAAATCCCCGCGGAGAATCCGCCCCAGGTAGTCAACAAACTGCGCCCAGATCGGCTTGTCCACCCCAAAGAACCGGCGCAGCTCGGCCATCTGCTCGGGCGTCATCTCCACCTGGGTTCCCAGGAAGAGCTGAACGGCATCTCCCGGTATCAGCCGGATCAGCAGGAAGACGACGGCAAGGATGCCGAGAAGTACGGGAATCAGCGCCAGCAGGCGCGTGGCCAGATACCTTTGCATGGTGGATGCTGGTTGGGTCCCGGGGCGGGGAATCTCCCCACCCCGGGATCACCCTCTCACTCTAGCCAGTTACCCGCTAACCTGTGACCCGTCAGCCTGTGACCCGTTAACCTGTGACCTGCGTGCGGCAGTGCCTACCGCTCGATTGTCGCTCGTTCCAGCAGGTAGAGGGCACCGTTGCCTATGATCCTGAAGCCCTTCACGTACCCCTGAAGCACCTGTGTCTCCATGGGCACATAGAGGAACAGGGCCGGGGCGGCCTCTATCAAGGCGCGCTGCAACTCGTCGTAGATCGGCCTGCGAGCGTCTGCCTCGAGGTTCACGCGGCCCCGCTCCAGCAGCCGGTCTATTGCCGAGTCCTTGAACAGGAAGTTGTTGACCCCTCCGGTGCTGTGGAACGTGCGGTACAGGAACCGGTCGGGGTCCGGGTCGCCCCCGCGCAGCTCGATCATCGTGTCGAAGTCGCGGGCAACCCACCGGTTGATGTACGTCCCCCACTCGAGCGTCTCCAGGGTCGCGGTCACGCCGATCGCCCGGAGCTGCTCCTGGATCACCTGCGCCACCGCGATGCCACCCTCGTAGGTCGGAGAGGTGACGATCCGCGTGGCGAACCCGGCCGCGTGGCCGGCCTCGGCCAGCAACTGGCGGGCGCGCGCGATGTTCTGGGTGTAGGACGGGAAGCGCGACGTCGGCAATGCCCACGGCGTGGGTGCCGATACAGGGCCGGAGACCGTCGCGAAACCGAACTCCGCGGTGTTCACGATCGCCTGTCTGTCAATCGCGAACGAGAAGGCGTACCGCACCCTCGGATCGGTGTAGGGCGGCCGGCTGGTGTTGAACGCGAAGATCCTCAGGTTGATGCCAGCCTTCTGCATCACGTTCAGCGCCGCCTCGCGCCGCGCCGCGGCAATCACCGGGCCCTGGTTGATCGTGGCCATGTCCAGCGCGCGCGTCCGAACGCCGGCAAGCAGCGATGCCTGATCAGGTATGACCCGAATGATCAGCGTGTCGAAGTTCGGAAGGCCGCTGCGGAAGTAGTTGGGGTTCTTCACGAGGCGCATGAAGTTGTCGGGCACCCATTCGGCCATCATGAACGGTCCGGTGCCTGCGACGTTGCGCTGCAGGTTGCCGTGCCGCAGGACGGCCGCCTTCTCGACGATCGAGAGGTTGGCCGAAGCCAGGCCGGACAGCAGCGATGCCAGCGGGAAGGTCATCTTGACCCGCACCGTGTAGCGGTCCGGGGTGTCAATCTCCTTGATGACGTCAATGAACGACCGGCCCGGCGACCGCGTCGCAGGATCCAGCACGCGATCGAGGGTGAACTTCACGTCCTCGGCCGTCATCTCGGCGCCGCTGTGGAACTTCACCCCGCGGCGAATCCGGAAGATCGCGGTGCGGGGATCGGGGAACTCCCAAGACTCGGCGAGATCCGGCTCGATCTCAAGCTTGTCGTTGTAGCGGACCAGCTTGTTATACAGGAAGTCAATGCGCCGGAACGAGGAAAACGCGGTCACCAGGTTGGGATCCAGCCCCACGACCTCCTGGTCCACGCCAATCGTGAACGTCACACCGGCCGGGCCTGCGCGCACCGGCATCACCGGCAGCGCCAGAGCCACGACCACGAGCATCAACCACCAGCGTCCCTTCACTGTCGTCCCCTCCTTGGACGTTGCGTTTGTGATCCGCCCTGCCCATTCTCAGCATTCACATCTCTCGCCGAGACCGGCCCCTTCGTCTTGCGATAGAGAAGCTCGGTGACTCCCCGCACCATGTAGTCAGGAATCGCTCCCACGCGCGCGTAGCCCAGCTTCTTGTAGAACGCCTGCGCCCTCGAGTTGAAGGCGGCAACCAGCAGCAAGACGTTGGGCCCCTTCTTGAGTATCCTCTCCTCAGCGTACCGCATCAGGCCACTGCCCACCCCCCGCCCGCGCGCCGTTGGGGCCACGGCCACCCACTGTATGTACCCGCTGTGACGAAACGTGCCGGTGCGGTGAAACCAGATGAAACCAAGGACCCGCCCGCCCTCGGACGCGACGGCCAGGTCCCCAACAGCGCGCGCGGGCGCACCGCCGCGCCTTCTCGATGCCTGTGCCCGCCGCAACACACGCCGGGCTCGCTGCAGGGTGAGGCCGTAGCGCTGCCACAACCGCTCGCCTGCGACGATCTGCGCGCACGCCTCAATGTCGTCCACCCGCATGCGGCGCACCTGGGTGGCGCCCATCAGAACTTCTTCTCCGCGACCGCGTCCCGTGTCGCCCGCAGAGCAGCCAGCGTCTGCTCGTAGCGTTGAAGCGCTACCGACATCGTAACGGCATCCACCACTGCGAGCTGCGCCATGCGGCTGGCGATCGCCGCGCCACGGATGCCTCCCTCGGACGAGGTTGTGTGCAGGCGAATATCCGCAACCTTGTCGATAGGGGACGGTCCGTACCTGGTAATGGCCGCCGTTGTCGCCCCGGCCGCCTGTGCCACTCCCAGCGCGTGCACCGTATCCCGGGTCGAGCCGGAGTCCGAGATACCTACCGCCACGTCGCCGCGGCGGAGCAGCGCGGCTGAAACCGCCTGCATGTGGGGGTCCACAAAAGCCTGGGCGTCAATGCCGATGCGCAGGAACTTCTGCTGCGCATCCATGGCGACGATTCCCGACGCGCCCACGCCGTAGAAGTCCACCCGCCGTGCCGCTGTGATGGCCTCGACCGCGCTCTCAAGCGCCCTGTCGTCCAGCACGTCCAGGGTTTCCTCAAGAGCCCTGATTGAGATCCCGAACACCTTGCGCTTGACGGCGGGGCTGTCATCGTCCGACTCGATCTCCTCGTAGATCTGCCGCGGCGGGAGCACCAGATCGGCCGCCAGTCGGATACGCAGGTCCTGATATCCGCGGCACCCTATGCGCCGGCACAGACGTACGACCGTGGCCTCGCTCACGCGGGCCCGTCCGGCTACGAGGGTGATCGAGGAATCCAGGACCTGACGGGGGTGCCGCAGGATGTAGGTGGCCAACCGGCGTTCCGCATCTGCGAGGCGGGGTTGGAGCTCGCGGAGCCGGGTCAGGCTACCGATGCCGGTATGGCGCACAGGGGGCATCGTTGTGCTCTTCTGGAGGGGCGCGAAGATATCCTTCTCGTGTACGGTGGTACTGACGAAGGGATTCTTCATCGGATTCGCATGCCCCGGGCCTTGGCAGCCCAGGGCTATATGCGCCGCGGGCGACAGGCGGTCCGCGGCATGTGCCGAATCAACAGGATGCCGTGCGATGTATCCACGCGGGCGTCGCGCTGGTCAGCGCGGCGGCCCTGCTGCTGCAGATCGTCCTCACCCGGGTCTTCTCGGTGGTGCAGTGGCACCACTTCGCCTTCATGGCGGTTGGGCTGGGGCTGCTGGGATTCGGGGCCAGCGGCACCGCGCTGGCCGTGTTCCCAGGCCTGCGCCGGGCGCCGCTGCGCACCGCGGCGTGGGGCGCGCTGCTGGTCGCGCCTGCGGTCGGCCTGGCCCTTCTGACGATCGCGGCCGTTCCCTTCGACGCCTATCTGATGGCGCTGGAGCCGGTGCAGGTTCTCTACCTGGCCGTCCAGGCAGCCGCGCTTGTGCTTCCCTTCCTATTCGCTGGCCTGGTGGTGGGTGCGGTCCTGGCGGGCTTCCCCGATGCCGCCGGCAGCATCTACGCCGCTTCGTTCCTTGGGGCCGCGGGAGGCGCACTGGCAGCCGTACCCCTCCTGAGCACCCTGGGCGGCCCACAAGGCATGATCGCCTCAGCCGCCCTGGCGACATCAGGAGCGGCGCTTCTCTGGCAGGCCGATCCGACGCCTAAGCACAGTCCGGCCCCCAAGGGCGGTTCAGCGTCTGATCGCAGGCCTGCGATAGCCGCGGCGGCCCTGGCAGTCCTGACGGCGCTCGCGGCCGCTCTGGTCCCGCTGGACCTCCCCATCTCGCCCTACAAAGCCCTCAGCCAGTTGCGGCGGTTTCCCGACGCGAGGGTGGAGTTCTCGAAGTGGAACGCGATATCCAGGGTGGATGTGGTGCGGAGCGCTGCGGTGCGCTCTGCGCCAGGGTTGAGCGTGACGTTTACCGGCGTGCCGCCGGCGCTACCGGGGCTGACCGTTGACGGGGACGGTCCCCGCGGCCTGCCCGCCGGTGTGGACGCCGCGTTCACCGAGTTCCTGCCGTCGGCCGCGGCATATCGCCTGCGCCGGGGGCGGACGCTGGTCGTGGGCATGGGCCTGGAGGTGCTCGGCGCGCTGCGGCACGGGATGGCGCCGGTGGTCATCGTGGAGGCCAACCCCCTGGTCGTCGAGGCCGCGCAGCGCTTCGGCGGGGGTCTGCCCGACGGGCAGCCCGCGCACGTAGCCACCGCACTGATAGGCGCGCGCGTCGTCGTTGAGAACCCGCGAACATACCTGCGCCGGGCCCGCGAACGTTTCGATCTCATACAGGTCCCTCCCCAGGAATCGTTCCATGTCGTGGCCTCGGGCGCGTTCTCACTCGCCGAGAACCACCTCTACACTGTCGAGGCCCTGCGCGCCTACCTCGACCGGCTGGCACCGGGCGGCGTGCTGGCGGTGACCCGCTGGATCCAGACGCCGCCGAGCGAGGAGATCCGCGTCTGGGCCGCGGCGGTGGCTGCCGTCGGCGATGCCGGCTCGGACTCCTGCCTGGCCGCAGTACGCTCTCTCAACACGATGACGGTCCTGGTCAGGCCGGAGGGGTTCGGCCCTGCCGATGTGGCGGTGATCCGGGAGTTCGCTTCCTCGCGGCGGTTCGACATCACGTACGCGCCGGGTGTGGACGCCGCGGAGGGCAACCGGTACAACGTCCTCCCCAGGGACGTCCACCGGGAAGCGTTCACCGCGGTCCTCGATCCGGCCCGGCGCGAGGAATTCTTGCGCGCCTATCCCTTCGATGTCCGCCCGGTCAGCGACGACCGACCGTTCTTCTTCCACTTCTTCCGGTGGCGGCAGGTGCCGCAGATCCTGGCCGGCCTGGGGCGGACATGGCAGCCGTTCGGCGGCGGTGGCTACCTGGTGCTGCTGGCCATGCTGGTTGTCGTCACACTGCTTGGCGCCGGCCTGATCCTGCTACCGCTCCGGTACCCAGGAGGAACCCAGCAGCGGGCCGTGCCCACGGCACCTCCTCCAGCGCCGACACGCGGCCACGCGGCACCCTATGGCCGCCGAGGCCTGGTCTTCCTCTACTTCCTGGCCATCGGCGCCGGGTACATGTTCATAGAGATCCCGCTGCTCCAGAAGGCGATCCTCGTGCTGGGCCACCCCACATACGCGCTGGCCGCGGTCCTGGCCGGCCTGCTGGTCGCCTCGGGAGCCGGAAGTTTGGCATCGCCGCGCGTCGGGCACCGGCTGCCCGCGGTTGTCGCCGCCGTGGCGGTGGTCGCGGCCGCCGCGGCGCTGTTCCTTCCCGGGGTCTTCCAGACCAGTCTCGGGTTCGCGCTACGGGTCCGTCTCGCCGTGATCGCCGCGGTTGTGCTGCCGCTGGGCCTGCTGATGGGAGTGCCCTTTCCAGCCGCAGTTCGGGCGCTGGGCCGCACGGATCCCGCGGCCATCCCCTGGGCCTGGGGCGTCAACGGCTGCGCCTCGGTGATCGCCTCGATCCTGGCAGCGATAGCGGCGCTGGAGTGGGGGTTTGGTATGGTGATGCTGCTGGGGGCGCTGGTCTACGCCGCTGCTGCGGTCGTCATCGCGCCGTCGTCCGCATTTACCTCCTCGCCAGCGGCACGAACATCACCGCCCCCAGACTGTGGAACTTCAACTGGCCGCCCTCCTTCGTGATCCGCCACAGCGTCTGCACGAGCCCGGGCGGACCCACCGGCACCACCATCCGTCCGCCTTCCTTGAGTTGCTGAACCAGAGGCGGCGGCACGTGGTCCGGCGCTGCGGTCACCAGGATCGCGTCGAACGGCGCGGCATCGGGCCAGCCCAGGTAGCCGTCACCGGTGCGCGTCCGTACCTTGCCGTAGCCCAGTTCTCGCAGCCGCCTCGCCGCGGACTGCGCCAGCGGCTCGATTATCTCAACGGTGTAGACCCTGTCATGATCGGTCAACTCGGCCAGGATGGCGGCCTGGTAGCCGGAGCCGGTACCGATCTCCAAGATGCGCTGCCCTGGCCGCACCGCCGCCTCCTCGGACATCAGCGCCACGATGTAGGGCTGCGAGATCGTCTGGCCGAATCCGATGGGCAGCGGGTGGTCGTTGTAGGCCTGGTGAAGGTGGCGCTCGGGCACGAAGCGGTGCCTGGGCACGGTCAGCATCGCGCGCAGCACGCGCTCGTCGCGCACCCCGCGCGCCTTGATCTGGCTCTCCACCATGATGCGGCGGGACTCTACATAGCGATCGGCGGCCACTGCGGGAGCGGCAAGGATAACAATGGCGGCAAGTGAAACGATACAGCGCATGGGACCGATCCTCTGTTGTGATGGTAGACGCGCGCCGACCCTCAAGGCAAGGGTGAGACGATTGCGAGGAGGACTCACGTGACGCTATCCGGGCTTCATCTGCTACTGACATACCAGTGCAACCTGGAGTGTGACCACTGCTTCGTCTGGGGCAGCACGCGGCAGAGCGGAACGATGACCCTACGGAGCATCCGGCGGATACTCCGGCAGGCCAGGAGCGTAGGCACGATCAAGTCCATCTACTTCGAGGGCGGCGAACCCCTTCTCTACTACCCCGTCCTGGTCAAAGGGGCCCGGATGGCGGCGCGCATGGGCTTCCGCGTTGGCATCGTCTCGAACGCCTACTGGGCGACAACCGTGGAAGACGCGCTGGCGTGGCTGCGCCCTCTCGCGGGGCTGATCCAGGACCTTTCCGTGAGCAGCGACCTGTACCATTGGAGCGAGAAGTTGAGCCAGCAGGCCAGGGATGCGCGCGCGGCGGCAGAGAGACTGCGGATCCCGATCGGAACAATATGCATCGCCCAGCCCGAGGCCACGAACGCCGCGCCGGCGACCGGCCAGTTGCCGCCCGGTGAGTCCGCGGTCATGTATCGCGGGCGCGCCGCGGAGAAGCTGGTCGCGCGGGCCGCCCGGCATCCCTGGGAGCAGTTCACGGAATGCCCGCACGAGGACCTGCGCGAGCCGGGCAGGGTGCACGTTGACTCGCTCGGTAACCTACACATCTGCCAGGGGATCGTGATAGGCAACATGCTCCGGACGCCCCTTCTGAAGATCTGCCGCACCTACGATCCGGACGCGCATCCTGTCACCGGCCCGCTCCTCGCGGGCGGCCCTGCGGAGATGGTCCGTCGCTATGGATTGGCGCACGAGGAACTCTACGCCGACGCGTGCCACCTGTGCTACGAGAGCCGGCTGGCGCTGCGTGAGCGCTTCCCGGGGATACTTGCGCCGGGCCAGATGTACGGAGCGCCCGAGGAGCAGTGAACGGGAACCCCTTGGCCACCAGGCGGATGCTGGCCGTTGGGCTCACGCAGAAGATTGACACTCTGGATGGTATGACGTATCGTCATACCCGGAGGTGCTCGATGGCGAGGTCTAAGGTCGCAATATCACTCGACGAGACTGTGCTCGCTCGGCTCGACCGGCTCGTCCGGGAGCGGGTGTTCCCGAATCGCAGCCGAGCCATTCAGGAGGCCGTGTCCGAGAAGCTCCAGCGCCTTGAGCGGAATCGGTTGGCGCGCGAGTGCGCCAAGCTTGACCCTGGTTTCGAGAAGGCGCTGGCCGAGGAGGGGCTTTCCCGGGAGTTGACTGAATGGCCCGAATACTGAGAGGCGAGATCCGCTGGGCCGACCTCAGTCCGGCCCGCGGCCATGAACAGGTTGGTCAGCGCCCAGTTCTCATCTTGAGCCAGGACGTCTTCAACGAACGTTCCGGGACCGTTATCGCAGTTGCGATCACCAGCCAGCCCCAGCGCGCAGGCTTCCCGCTCACACACCTACTTCAGTCAGCAGGGCTTCCGAAGCCGTCTTGGGTCAAGATCAGTCAGATCCGAACCTTGGCGGTTGAGAGAATAGGAAAGAAGCTGGGAAACGCGAGAAACGAGGATATTGCCCAGGTGGTCGAAGGCTTGAATGAAATCATCGGACTCTAACTGAACAACCCTGCAGCGTGCCATCGTGGGAACGCTCCGGCTCACCGCCTGACCAGCGCCCAGAGCCCAGCGAAGAGGTTCACAGCGAACATCGAGAACACCAGACTGCTGCCGACCACGACGGGCCACAGGCGGCGCCGGCTCCCACGGACTAGCGCGATCATGAGACTGGTAACCGTGGGGCCGAGAAGGATCGACGACACGACGAATCCTATGCTGCTCCCAGCATGGTAGGCCCACCTGATCGCCGCGCCGGGATGTTCCGCGCGGTTGATCGCCCAGTCCCTAAGCCATTTGAGCCAGCGCCCGGCCAAGGTGGTGCGGCTGACCCTCGGGGCCCAGGAGAGCACCGCCGTTGTGACGGCGATGCTGCCTAGAGCCACCACCGCCGTGCCCCAGAACACCCCGAGCAGGATCCCGGCTGCTGCCACGGGCGCGGCGAACAAGACGACGCCGGCCACCGCAAGCGCCCCCAGTCCTATCCAACGAACGGTCACGGTCGCGATTCCTCCGGGCACAGCCGTGCCACGTGCGCGTGTCGCAACAGGCTCTGCTGAATCATAATACTGCCATTATAGCCACGCCCGGGTACTCGGTGGAACTTCCGATGCGAACATCCGGCTTGACGATCAATGCCACCTGCTCAGTAGCCTCGGCTTTGAGACGCGCGCGAGGGAGACAAGGCAAAGCCTTACCTGGTGCGTCAGGTACGCGCCGTGATCCTGAAATACCAAGTTGGGAGTGAAGAACTGTGAACAAGTACGAAACCATCATCTACCGGAGCGAAGAAGACCGAGCGTTTGTTGCTGAAGTGCCAGAGTTGCCGGGTTGCGCAGCGCACGGTGCAACGCAGGAAACCGCCCTGGCCAATGCACAGGAGGCCATTCGCCTTTGGCTCGATACCGCCAGGGAATTCGGCGATCCAATCCCCGAACCAAGAGGGCGGCGTCTCATTCTTGCCTAGTGCCACATAGCGGGTAGTCTGTAGCAGAACGCCGGCAGACCGGCCGGCGCGCCCCTACATTCCCGCAAACTCGTAAATGAACCGCGCGACGGACCGCTCGAACAGCCGCGTCCCTTCCACGGTCGCGTACTCGTTGGGGCTGTGGGGGCGTCCGCCGTGCCCCAAGCCGCCCGTGGCAAACGGCTGCTTGAGGACCCTGCTGAACAGGTAGAGCGGCGCACTCCCGGCCACGTGCGGCCAGATCTCCGGCTCGGCACCCAGCGACCTGCACGAGCGAATTAGCGACTGGACCACGTGCTCGCCGACACTGGTCTTGGCCGCGGGATAGCCCTCATAGAAGTGCACGTCGAGGTCACCGCGCCCGATCCTTCCCAGATGGTACCGGATGCGCTGGCGCACCCGCTCCGGTTCCATGTTGGGCACGAGGCGCACGTCCATCTTGACGCGCACCTCGTGAGGGAGGAGCGTCTTCATCCCTGGACCGGTGTAGCCGCCCCAGATGCCGTCAATGTTGAGCTGCGGGTCGTAGAGATAACGGCGCAGCAGGTCGGCGCCGTGTAGGTCGTACTTGAACCGTTCGGCGTCCCACATCCACAGCTCGTTAGCCGGATCGAAGGTCCGGGCCAGTTGCTGGAGGAGCGCCTCGTCCTCGGCGCTGGGCGGGGTCACGTCGTCATAGAAGCCGTCGATCTGGATCTGCTCGGCATCGTCCATCATGGTGGCCAGGGCGCGGGTCAGCCGCCAGATCGGGTTGCCCACCCAGACCGCGTTGCACCCGTGCACGCCCCGCGTACGGGGACCTCCCCAGGCGCCCCCACGGCACGCGATCTCGAAGTACTGGATGCCCTTTACGCCCAACCACAGTACTGGCTTGCCATCGCGGTTCTGAGAGTAGAAGGGAAAGTACGTGGCATCGGCGCCCAGACGGTCCTTGTAAGCCTCGATGAACCCGGGCAGGTTGCGGCTGCTGAGTTCTTCCTCTCCCTCCACCACGAACTTCACGTTCACCGGGAGCCGTCCGCGCACCGCCCGTATGCTCTCCAGAACGTTGAAGAGCCCGGCCAGCGGCCCCTTGGTGTTGTACACGCCGCGGGCCACCATGCTGGGCCCGAACTCGGGCAGATCAACGATCTCGCCCGCAAACGGAGGGGCGATCCACTCCTCCCCTTCGACCGGCTGCACATCGTACATTCCATAGAGCAGCAGGGTGCGGGGCGCGCCCGCGGCCACCTCGCCAAAGACAACCGGCCATCCGGGAGTCGGGACGATCTCCGCGGTCCCACCCAGCCGCAGGATTGAGTCGCGGACCAGCTCGGCCATCTCTGCCATTCCGGTTCCCTCGCCGCTGATGCTGGGCTGGCTGACGAACGACCTCACGCGTGAGATGTGGTCCTCGAACCGGGCGTCCATGTGGGCGAAGATGTCATCCATGTGGGGGCTCCTGGTTGCGACCGGGCGAAGGGATGTTCCCGTCCCGGGCCGTGATCAGGAGAAGGGGGCGGTAAACTCCGCCCCCTCTTCCTGCAGATCACTGCCTTTCTAACTCTGCGCCGACTACTGCGTTCCAGCGACCCAGCGGTAGGTCTGAAAGTCGAACAGGCCCGAGGCATCGAACAGGACATTGACCATGCGCTTCGTCACCGCCGTCCGGGCATTCGGGTAGTACAGCGTGATGGTCGGCAACTCGTCCGCGAAGACCTCCTGGAACCGATCGTACACGGCGCGTCGCTTGGCGGGATCCGCGGTCTTCACGCCCTCGTCGAGAACCTGATCCAGCGAAGCGATCGAGTGGTGGCTGAGGTTGTACTGACCGCCGGTGCGATACTGCGAGGAAACGTCAGGATCGGTGGGGCCTGCCCATCCCATCAAGCCCAGATCGTAGTTGCCCGCTCGCACTGCGGCCATGTTCGTTGGAAAGTCGGCCTTCTGGATTTCCACCTTGACGCCCGCGGCTATGAGGTTCTCCCGGATGATGTCGGCCGACCGCTCGCGGATGATGTTGCCGGTCGGCACCCGCAGGATGATGGTCCTGTTGAAGTCCCACCCCGCTTCCGTGAGCAAGGCCCGTGCCCGGGCGGTGTCAAAGGGCCACGGCCGCACCTTCTTGTTGAAGTAGGGGTTGGCCGGCGGAATCGGCCCCTCGGCCAGCTCTCCCTCGCCCTTGAGCAACTGGTTGACTATCAGCGACCGATTGATGGCGTGGGCAAATGCCCGGCGCACCCGCTTGTCCTGCAGGTACGGCCTCTGGAAGTTGAACAGCATGTACTGGTAGCCCGGGGCCGAGAAGGAGACAGCGCGGACATGGCCCATGCCCTTCACGCGGTCCCAGTCCTCAATCATGACCTCCCCGATGCCGAACCCGGCGCTGACGTCGAGATCTCCCCGCTCGATCTGCGCGAGCATCGTGGTGGGCGGGATGATACGCACGAAGACGCGGCGCACGTTTGGAGCGCCCAGGTGGTAGCTCTCATTCAGCACGAACTCCACGAACTGGTCGGTCTTGTACTGCACGAACTTGTAGGGGCCGTTCCCCACGGTCGGATTGTGGAAGAACAGATGCCGGGCGAGCTGGTCGGGCGGCACGTCGCCCAGGACGTGCTTGGGCAGAATGTAGACGTTGGCGCCGAACATCTCCAGGAACATGGTCGGGTCCACCGGCGTGGTGGTTTTGATCTCAAACTTCCTGGGCTCCAGGATCCTGAAGCCGAGCTGCGCGCCCGCCGCGCGCTTCCCCCGCGCGTCCAGGCCGGCAATGGAGGCGATCTGGGCGCCCCGGTTGGTCTCGGTCCTGGGATCGCTGATTGTCATGAGGGTGAACAGCACGTCCTCGGCCGTGACGGGCTTGCCGTCGTGCCAGGCGGCCCGCGGATGTATCGTGAAGGTGTAGGTCTGGTTGTCTGCCCCGACCTCCCACCTGCTGGCGAGAGCCGGGAAGAACTTCGTCTGGTTGTTCTCCACCCGCGCCTCCACCATGCCCATGAACATGAAGCGGACGCAGTAGAACCCGTAGGAGCTGTCGGTGTTGATGGGGTTGAAGTTGTTGGGCGGGCTCCACATGCCTGCAACGGCAACGAACTCCGACTTGGGACCGCCCAAGGCCCCTCCGGGCAGCAACAGGCCGACAATGAGGACGGCCGCAATGGCACCGGCCAACCTTGCGCGCAGACCTTTCATCCCTGTTCCCTCCTGGTGTGCGTGTCGCCGAATTCTGTAAATCCTACCCCAATCCACCTACAGTGAGCCAGGGCATCTGCTCCAGCACCGTGAGCGACTGCGCGTCGGTGAGCATGTTGCCCCAGGAGGGCGTGGGCGGCTGCACCCCCATCCCCAGGAAGGACAGCGCCGCCTCCACCAGGATCGCGTTGGCCGTCCCGAAGGTCGCGGCCACCAGCACCGGCGCCATCGCGTTGGGCAGAAGGTGGCGCATCACTACTGCGGGATCCGACGCACCGATTGCGCGGGCAGCCTGCACGAACTCCTGCTGGCGCAGCGCCAGCACCTGGCCGCGCACCAGGCGTGCCACCGCAGGCCATCCCAGCAGACCCAGCACGATGATGACGTTCCACAGACTGGGCCTACCGAAGACGCTGACCGCGAACAGGATGATGATCAGAGGCGGGAACGAGAGCATGATGTCCATGATCCGGCTGAGCGCCAGATCCACGGTTCCCCCGTAGTATCCGGCAACAGCGCCAACCGAGGTGCCAATGACGACGTACATCGTGACGGCCAGGATCCCCACGCTCAGCGAGACGCGCGCGGCGTAGATCAGGCGGCTGAGAACGTCGCGACCCACGCTGTCGGTACCGAGGAGGTGTGCGGGGGAGGGTCGCCCCTGGAATGTGGTCGGGTCAATAGCGGTCGGACTCTGCGGCGCCAGCACGGGCGCGGCCAGCGCCATGATGGCAAGCAGTCCCAGCGCGACGGTCCCCACAACCGCAAGCCTGTGGCGCATGAACCGCCGGAAGGCAAGCGACCAGAAGGAAGCGGTCCGGGAAGGAGCCCGATCACTCATAGCGGATGCGGGGATCAACCAGTGAGTATGTGATGTCGGCCAAGAGGTTGCCCAGCGTCACCAGCAGCGCGGTAATCAAGGTTATGCCCATCAATACAGGGTAGTCGCGCTGGTTGATCGCCTCGATGGTGAGGCGTCCCATGCCCGGCCACTCGAAGATCTGCTCGGTGATCACGGCGCCGCCCAGCAGCGCCGGAATCTGCAGCCCGGCGAGCGTGACGACCGGGATCAGGGCGTTGCGCAGCGCGTGCCGCCGCAGAACGACGGCCTGGGCGAGTCCCTTGGCGCGGGCGGTCCGGACGAAGTCCTGCCCCAGCACCTCCAACATGCTCGACCGCACGTACCGGGTGAGGGCACCTGCCCCGGCCACGGCGAGGACCGTGGCGGGCAGGGCCAGGTGCAGGAGCAGATCCAGCAGTCCTCCTTCGCCGCCCAGGGTCATCGTCCCGCCCACGGGCAGCCACCGGAGCCGCAGCGCGAACACGTAGATGCCGGCCAGCCCCAGAAAGAAGGTGGGCAGACTGATGCCCAGGAAGGCAAAGAAGGTGGCCGCGTAGTCAATCCAGGTGTACCGCCGTGTGGCGACCACCACCCCGATGGGAACCGCTATCAGGTAGGAAAGAACCAGCGCGGAGACGGTCAGCGTGAGCGTGGGCGCCACCCGCTCGCCAACCCTCTTCGTGACAGGCGCGCCCGTGCTGTAGGAGTACCCGAGGTTACCGTGGACCAGCTCGTTGAGCCACTTGGCGTAGCGCACGTGAACCGGCCGGTCCAGGCCCAAGGCACGCCGCTTGATCTCGACGTCGGCCTGGCTCATGCCGGGGTTGATCAGCATCTGCACCGGGTCACCGGGCGTCAGCGACATGATGAAGTAGCTCATCACCGTTATGCCAAACAGGATGGGTATTGTTACAAGCGCGCGTCGTATCAGGTAGCGCTGCATGATCAGGCATGGTTCTTGCGCGGCGCGGGAATCCCCTCCCTGGGCCCGGCGCCAGACCTTCTCCGGGCTCGCGGACGCATGCGCGCGCAATGCCCCCGAGCGCCGAAACCAATGGCCCGAAAGGGGTCACCGGGTGGGCCGCCGAACCCCGCCGCATGGACACCTTGCGGACCGACGCAGCAGGCGGATCGGAGACAGGGCTCTCGTTCCACGGCCACGGCGGAACCCTCTTCGGGATTCACGTTATCAACCTGCTCCTTAGCGTCCTCACCCTGGGGGTCTACTACTTCTGGGGCAAGGTCAGGGTGCAGCGCTTCCTTCACAGCCAGATGGAGTTCGATGGAGACCGGTTCGCCTACCACGGCACCGGCGTCGAACTGCTGATCGGGTTCCTCAAGACGCTCGGGCTGGTCGTGCTGGGCGTCATCGGCCTGGCCCTGCTCCAGCTCTCCGGTGCTCGGCCCGAGACCGTGGCTGCTGCCACGCTACTGATCTATCCTGTGCTGCTCGTGGTGGTCCCTGTGGCCATCGCCGGGTCGCGCCGGTACCGGCTGAGCCGCGCCTCGTGGCGGGGCATCCGGTTCTCGTTCCGAGGGCAGACAGCAGCGTTCGTCCGGCTGTTCGTCTCCGGGGCGCTGCTGAGCGTGGTTACCTTCGGCGTGTACTACCCCTTCTTCTACAACAACATGTGGCGGTTCCTGATGAACAACACCTACTACGGGACTGCACGGTTCGAGTACGACGGGACCGGCGCGGACCTGTTCGGCCGGTTCCTCCTGGCAATGGTACTGACGCCGCTGACCCTTGGGATCTACTGGTTCTGGTTTGCCGCGCATCGGCAGCGGTACATGTGGGCACACACATCGTTTGCGGCCTCGCGGTTCCGCTGCACCGTGACAGGGGGCCGGCTGTTCCGGCTCAACCTAGGCAACGGGCTTCTCCTGGTCATCACCCTGGGACTGGCGCTCCCATGGGTACAGGCACGCAACATCCGGTTCCTTTGCGGTACTCTTGCCGTCGAGGGTCTGCCGGTGATGGACGCCATCCGGCAGGAAGCCCAGGCGGCTTCGCCGACGGGTGAAGCGATAGCCGATTTCCTGGGCCTGGACTTCCCCGGCCTGGCCCCGGGCTGGTAGCCCTTTCTCATCAACGCCGATGTGGGCGCGCCGGAGCACGACATGGTCGGGCTCCTACTTCGACGGCAGGACCGCTAATCGCATTCCGGTCACCATCACGGTGATGGCCACGGGCCTGCGCCTTGCCACCGTGGAAGGCACGTTCCTCTGGTGGCCGTACGAGCAACTCCATCTGGCGCAGGGCGCGCTGCCCGGGGAGCAGATCAGGATCGAACGGGGGCTGGAGCCCTCTGAGACGCTCGTGGTATCCGATGAAGCGTTCCTGTCTGCGATCAGGGAGGCAGCGCCGACCGCAGGCAGGCACCTGATCCCCATGTTCAGGCGGCGGCACTGGGCCGGCGTTGTCCTGCTGGCAGGAGCCGGGGCCGTCATCGCCGGACTCGCGATCTACTTGTGGGCCATCCCGGCGCTGGCCGAAGTGGCCGCAGCGCAGATGCCGCGGGCGTGGGAGGAGCGGCTGGGTCAGGCCGCGCTGGAGTCCCTGGCACCCACCACACTCCGGTGCGCCGATCCACAGCGCGATGCTGCCCTGAGCGAGATCGTGGCCAGGCTGGCCGCTGCGGGTCCTGGGAGCGCCTACACCTTCCGGATCACGGTGGTGGATCATCCCGCGGTCAACGCATTCGCGGCGCCCGGCGGACACCTGGTCGTCTACCTGGGCATGCTGAGGGCGACGCAGACCCCGGCAGAGATGGCAGGGGTGCTGGCCCACGAGATGCAGCACATCCTGCACCGCCACGGCACGAAGGCCCTGTTCCGGGAGGTCTCTATGAGGGCGCTGCTCAGCCTGGCGGTGGGCGACGCCGGTGGGCTGGGCCAGGCCCTGGAAGCAGCCGGGACGCTCGGCCAACTGCGCTACCGACGCCAGGACGAGGAAGCCGCCGACCGCGACGGCATGAGCCTGATCCAGGCGGCGCGCATCGATCCCAATGGGATGATCGGTTTTCTGCGCCGGCTCAGCCAGGAAGGACCAGGCGCGCCACATGGCCTGGCCTACCTGTCAACGCACCCGTTGACCGCCGAGCGAATCAGGCAGTTGGAGCGCATGGCCGCACGGGCCAGCCACGCTCCGGTGGCCCTGCTGCCGGAGTACCCCTGGCGGGAGATCGGGAGGAGCTGCGCCGCCGCGCCGTAGCCGGCTATCCTCGCTTCGGTTGACCGGCTCCCCGCACGAAGAACCCGTACATCAGCGCAATCGCCGCAACGTAGAGGACCGCCATCAGCCCGAACGCGGTGTTGAACCCCGCCTCGAAACCAGCCAATCCGCGCCACCACCCGCTGAAGGCCGAGCCGAGCGCCCAGCCCAGACTCCAGGCGATGGCGGACAGACTGCTGTAGGTTGCGCGCTCTCCGGGCAGGATCTGCTCCTGCGCGAAGGCCTGATAGACCGGATTGCCCATGTTCATCAGGGCGGTGCGCACGACGAACGAGACGGCAACGAGCCAGAACACGGGCACGAAGCCCAGGATCAGCAGAAACGGTATCGAGGCCGCCTGCACGATCAGCACCGATTCCATCTTGCCCATGCGGGCGGCCAGCCGCGGCTGCGCCAGCGTAGCAAGGGTGGTCCCAATCGCGCCGACCGCAAAGAAGACCCCAAGCGAACGGAAGTCCACGCCGAACTTGCCTGAGACGTAGATGTTGAGAAACGGCATCGTCTGCCCGGCGCCGAGACTTATCAGGAACGCGGGCAGGAGCAGCCGGCCGACGGTTCCGGGATTGGACAGCATGCGCCTGCGGGGTGCCTTCCCTGTGCCGTCCGGCTGCAGCCCGACGGGCAGGGCTCCTGGCAGGCCAGGTGCACTCAGGCCGGTGTGTACGCTCGGGCCGGTGAGCGCGATCGGCAACGCCGCAAGCGCCCAAAGCGCGGCGACGACCAGCATCGTCAACCGCAGGGGGAGCAGCGTGTCGGCCGGCAGGCCGAGCCATCCTCCGAACACCGCCGGCAGGCGGCTGCCCACCAGGTTGCCCAAGAAGGCAGTGCCGGTTATCAGGGCAGCCTGGGCGCTGAACAGGGCAACGCGCTCGCGCTCGGTGCTGTTGGCCATCTGAAACGGTGCCGTGCTTATGAACCCGAACGCCGCGCCCACTCCTTGAATCACGGTGAAGGCAAGCAGTGCCGCGGGCACGCTGGTGAGCGCGAACCCGAGCGCGGCCGCGGCCGCCGACGCTGTGCCGACCAGCAGCCCCCATCTAGGACCGTGCCTGTCTATGAGCCGGCCGGCCGGAAGCCCGACCGCAACCAGAACAAGGGATGGTAGCGCGTTGGCGAGCCCGATGAACTGCTGCGAGAGCCCCATGCTCTGTAGGTAGAAGTTCAGGAACAGCCCTCCGACGGCCATGCTCAACCCGACGAAGAAGGCGGTCGCGAGCAGCAGACGTGCGTTGCGGGTGAAGCCGCGGAACTCCTGTAGAATGGCCATCGTCGTGGTTGGGGGGAGGCCGGGCATCGTCGGCAACAGCCTCGACCTCGGATAGCGTACCGGCCTGGGTGGGGAGTGTCAAACGCGGCCCGCGGTGCTATGATTGCTGCAGCCAATACCCTCCCCCGGGGCGGGGGGGTTCCCAACGGGGGACAACGAGGCGACACCATGAGCAAGAGCACAGGCAAGGCCCACGGATCGGCGGTCGGGCAGCGAAGCACGGGTGGGCGAAACACTGGTAGCGGGAAGAAGGCGCGCGGAGTCGGCCTCGTGATGCTGGTGGCCGCGGCGGTCCTCGTGCTGACCGGCCTCCTCCTGGCAGCGGGCTGGCAGTACCTGCCCGGCATGCCGGGGTGGCCCTGGGCGACCGGATCCGGCCGGGCTCCATTGCTGCGCGTTTCTCCGGGCACCTACGAGCTCGGCGAGGTCAGCCAGGCCAAGGGAATCGTGACCGTGGAGTTGTCGGCGGCAAACGGCGGAGAGGCAGATCTGGTAATCAACGAGATGGAGACCTCGTGCGGTTGCACCAGGGCGGCCCTGATCGTGGACGGCAAGGAAGGCCCGTGGTTTGGCATGAGGGGACACGGCGAGTGGCCGGTCGGGTGGTCGGCCCGCCTGCGTCCGGGAGAGCGGGCGGTCCTGCGCGTGCAGTACGATCCGGATGCGCACGGCATCTACCGGGGCCCGATTGACCGGATTGTGGTCATTCACTCAAGCGACCCGCGGCAACCTCAGGTCCAGGTCCGCCTTTCCGGAACGCAGGTTCCGTAGGGAGCCGCGCCGGTGGGGCAGTCGCGACGCGTGAGGGCCCTCGTGGTTGCGGCCGGGCTGCTCGTGGCCGGGCTTCTCGTGGTCGGCGGCGCTGCCTGGGCGGTCTGGATCTACACGGCGCGACCCGCGATTGCGCTGGACCCAATCACGCTCGACTTCGGCCACCTATCAGCACCGATGGTGAAGACAAGGACGGTTGTGGTGCGCAACATCGGGCGGGCGCCGCTGCGCATCGAGGCCATCAGTTCCTCCTGCGGGTGCACGACCGGGAAGATGGACGCCACCGTGATCTCCGCGGGCAGGGCCGCGCAGATGCGCGTGGCCTTTGACACGGTCGCGCACGGACCGCAGACAGGCCCCGCGCGCCACGCCGTCTACCTGCGCACCAACGACCCGCGCAACCCCGAGGTAGAGATCGAGGTCCGCGCAGTAGTCTTGAAGGGAGGCTCGCCATGAGCCGCGTACTACCGGTTGTTCTGATGGTGCTACTTGCGGCCGCGTCCCTGGTACCTGCAACCGCGTTCCTGGTACCCGCGACCGCTGGAGCCGCCGCGCCCGCCGCGCCTACCACACCCGAAGCAGGCGGCGCGCCCGCTGTTTCCATCTACTTCAACGGCTCGTGCCACGATTGCGTCCCATATCTCAACCAGGAACTGGTTCCCCTGCTGCAGGGTCTGGGGGTCGGCGAGATCGTCCGCCGTGACTACATCCTGGAGCGCCGCTACAGGAAGGAGCTCGTTGAGCGCAGCGAGGCGCTGGGAATCCCCCCGCAGATGCAGGGGCACATGACCATCTTCATCGGCGACCGGATCGTGCTGCAGGGCCACGTGCCCTCGGGAATCATCCGCGACCTCTTCTCGCCTGAACTGGCTGGCAAGTTCTCCCGCATCGCTGTGCTTCAGGATAGGATGGGCGGGCACGGCGAGCCCCCGAAGGACTACACGGCCTGGGCGCCCGGCGGGGAGATCAGGATCTATCCGCTCGACGCGCCGATCAGGACGTACGTCGCGACCCTGCCGCGGATCGAAGCGGGCACCTCTGCGGCGCCTGTTGCGCAGCCCACCCTTGGGGCGGGCCGCAGCGGCATCGGGTTCACGCTGATGGTGCTGGGCGCCGGGCTGCTCGACGGCATCAACCCCTGCGCGTTCGCGGTCCTGCTGCTGTTCGTGGCCTTTCTGTTCACGCTGCAGCGTGGCCGCGCCGATCTGCTGGCCTTCGGCTTCACGTACATTGGCGCTATCTACATCACGTATCTTGGGATCGGCATCGGGCTGCTCAAGGTCTTCCAGCTGGGAGCGCCGCACCTGATGGCGAAGCTCGGCGCCGGCCTGATGATCGTCCTCGGCCTGGTCAACATCAAGGACTTCTTCTGGTACGGGATCGGGCCCAGTCTGACCCTACCCAAGGTCGGTAGCGCCGCGCGCGATCGCTGGATGCGCCGCGCAACCCTGCCGGCGACCGCGGTGGTCGGCTTCCTGGTTGGCATCTGCGAGTTCCCGTGCACCGGCGGCATCTACGTGGGCATCCTCGGGCTGCTCTCGACCCAGACCTCCTTCTGGAACGGCTTCGCGTACCTTACCATCTACAACGTGATGTTCGTGCTGCCCCTAGTGGCGCTGCTGCTGGTCATCGGCAACCGTCGTGTCGTCGGGCAGTTCTCGCGCTGGATGGCGACCAACAAGAAGCAGCTCCGTCTGGGGCAGGGCCTGGTGATGATCGGGATAGGCGCCGCTATCCTGCTCTGGTTTGTGTAGGGGAGGAAGAGTTGAACCTGCACCGACGTGTTATTGAGAGCGCAACTTCGCCGGTCGGGCGGTGTGCGCGGATCGTCGGGGGACGCGCTCCTCGTTCTTCTTGGATCAGAGGCCGACGGCGCGCCTGGATACGCCGCGGCGGCGGCCGGGCGGTCCCCCACGGGTCCGAGAGCCCTGCCGGGGGTCACTCGAGACCGGAAGGAGATCGTGAGTAGCGGGTCCCAGGATATGAGCGGACGCGCCACGCGGCTAACCCGCAACAGGTACGACCGTCTCGCGCCGGTCTACGATCTGCTGGAGTGGCTACCTGAGCGTGGCGCGCTCGCAAGGTGGCGTAAACGGCTGTGGGCCGCCATGCGAACGGGTCGGACCGGCGGCGGCGTACTCGAGGTCGGGGTGGGCACCGGCAAGAACATGCCCCACTGGCCGCGCGGCACCTCGATTGTGGCCGTTGACATCAGCCCCAGGATGCTAGGGCGCGCCAGGCGCAGGGCGGAGCGGCTCGGCCTGGATGCAGAGCTCCACCTGATGGACGCGCAGGCGCTCGCGTTTCCAGACGCGGCGTTCGATGCGGCCGCGGCAACCTTAGTCTTCTGCTCGGTACCCGACCCCATCCAGGGGCTCCGCGAGCTGGCACGGGTTGTGCGGCCGGGCGGCACCGTTGTCCTGCTGGAGCACATGCGCGCCGAGCACCGCCTCCTCGGCATGGTGATGGACTGGCTCGACCCGCTCATCGTGCGGATCACCGGCGCGCACATCAACCGGCGTACGATTGAGAACGTGAGGGCCTCAGGGCTCCTGATCGAGGAGGTCACGGAACTGGCCCCGATGGGAATGGTCCAGCTGATCAAGGCGAGGGCCCCAGACCGAAGGTAGGGCGCCTCCGGCACCGCCTGGAGTCACTACCCTTCCTCCCACGATGAGCGCGCCCACGGCCCGACCCTTGGACAGGACGGCCAGATCCGCGCGTAGCCCTGCGCGCAGATCTCCCTGCTCCAACCCCAGCAGGCGCGCCGGGGTCGTGGAGGCCATCCGCGCGGCTTGGTCCCAGGCCCCGATGGCCTCCGCCATATTCCGCACGGCCCGATCCATCCGGAGGATACTGCCCGCAAGCTTCCCGCCTGCCAGGCGCGGCGCGCCGTCTGCGACGGTGACGGTCTGATCGCCCAGCGTCATCCCAGCCTGATCCGCACCGGCCGCGGCAATCGCATCGGTGACCAGGGCCGTGCGCTCCCACCCTTTCAGCACCGCAACCTGGGCAAGGACGGCCGGATGCACGTGCACGAGGTCGGCGACAACCGAGCAGGTCACCCTTCCGTCGGCCAACGCCGCGCCTACGACACCTGGCTCGCGGTGATGGTACGGCGGCATGGCGTTGAACAGGTGCGTGGCCAGCCGCGCCCCTGCATCGAAGGCCGCCATCGCCTCGTCGAAGGTCGCGTTCGTGTGGCCTATGGCGGCGACGATGCCCTGGGAGTTCAGGTACCGAATGACCTCAAGCGCACCGTCCAGCTCGGGCGCCAGGGTGACGATGCGGATCAGCCCCCTGAAATCGTCCACCAGCCTGCCGATCCATTCAACAGAGGGCGGGCGAAGGTGCTCCGACCTGTGCGCGCCGGGCCGCTCCGGCGACAGGAACGGGCCCTCCAGGTGAACGCCCAGGATGCGCGGGGCACCTCGTACGCCCCCGGCGTCCATGCGCGCCGCGAAGAATGAGAGTGCCTCGCGCAGCTGCGCCTCGGGGGCAGAGATGAGCGTCGGGAGGTAGGCGACGGTGCCGGTGGCCAACAGGTAGGCATGGGCGGCCGCAAGGCCGGCCTCGCTCGGCCTCAGGAAGTCGCACCCGGCTGCGCCGTTGATCTGTAGGTCAACAAAGCCGGGGGCCACGGTGGAGTCTGGGTGGGTCAGGTCGGGGCTTGGATGGAGCCCCTCTTCCACCTGGGCGATGCTCTCGCCCTCGATCACCACGAAGCCGGGGCTGACCGTGCCCTCAGGGAGCAGCAGGGTGTCTGCCTGGAGCACCCATCTCGTCGAAGAGGCCGTCCGGTTGTGGCTGGTCATAGAACGTCTCCGGCCGCACCGCCGAGTCGCACCGGCAGCCTCCCCCGGGCGCTCGCCTGCCCGAGCAGCACGCGCGCGGCAGCGTCCAGACTGGGCTCGTCCGGGCCGTAGGTTGCCAGATACACCGGAATCTCAGGGACCGACGGCAGGTCGTATGGATCTCCTGCGCCGACCACGATCAGGCGATCTCCCACCTGGCGGTGCAGCGCGCGCATGGCCGCGACCGTCTCCGTATCCGGGGTCCCCCTGGTGCACGCTACGGCTACCACCGGGCCTTCCGGGATTGGAGCGTCATGGCGGTGGACTTCGCCCACGTCCGCGCCGTGCCTCCTGAGCGCTGATGCAAGGATGGACCCGGCCTCCTCCGAGGGCACCGAAGAGCCCGCGCGCACCGGGGAGCCCAGGCGCACCGGCGGGACCGAGACCACGCTTAGGCGCCCCGGCCATAGTGGAATCGCACCTGGGAGATCCCGCACCAGCGTGACAGCGGCAGCGGCGATCTCTGCTGCGATCCGTTGGTGCTCGAACACTTCAACGGCTCCGGATGCCTCCATAGCCTGACATGCTTCCGTGGCAGAGGGACGGACCGTGGTCGCTGCCGCAACCCGCGCCCGCGTCTCCGTGAGCCGCACCTGGTTGATCTCGTCCCTCTCGATCGCGACGGCCAGGCGGTCAAGTATCTCCTGCTGGGCTGATTCTTCGCCCAGGGCCAGCACCGCGTCACATCCAGCCCGAACCGCGGCCACTGCCGCGTCACCCATCCCGTAGTTGTCCGCTATGGCGCGCATGCTCATTGAGTCGGTAAGCACCAGGCCACCGAACCCCCAGCGCTCTCTTAGGATCCCGGTCAGAATCGGCGCGGAGAGAGTGGCCGGCACGCCGGAGGGGTCCAGCGCGGGATAGACGATGTGCGCGGTCATGATCCCTGCCACGCCGGCACGCACCGCCGCGGCAAACGGTGCCAGCTCCACGGCCTCGAGCCGCTCGCGACAGTGGTCCACCCTGGGGAGCCCCAGGTGTGAGTCCACGGTGGCATCGCCGTGGCCCGGGAAGTGCTTCGCCACTGCTGCCACGCCACAGGACTGCAGGCCACGGATGTAGGCCAGCCCCAGCGCCGCCACGTCCGCCGAGGAGTCGCCAAATGCGCGCGCGCCGATGACCGGGTTTGCCGGGTTGGTGTTCACGTCCAACACGGGCGCGAAGTTCAGGTGGATTCCCATTGCGCGCAGTTCGCGCCCCGCGACGCGACCGGCGGCCTGGGCCAGCGCCGGATCCCCGGCTGCCCCGAGCGCCATCGCAGAGGGTAGCAGCGTCACACGCGGCGGTAGGTCTGTCGCGTGCTGCGTCGTGCACGGCGGCGACGCTCGCGGCGCAGGGCGGTCCGTGGACGAAGGGAAGCGCGTAACCTCACCCCCCTCGTGGTCTATGGCCACCCATAGCGGGGGCGCGTCCGCGACGTGCGCGATCGCCCGAAGCGCGTCCGTCAGTTGAGCGACCTGGACCGGGGATGTGATGTTCTTCCGGAAGAGCACAACCCCGAGGATGTGCCGGTCGGCGATCAACCGCTCCATGGCCGCAGACGGCGAGGGGCCGGGGAAGTCCACCAGGCACAACCGGCCGGCCGCGCGCCGGGCATCCCGGCCCGGCACGATCACAGCAGGATCGAGCCCGCCTTGGCCCGGTCGGAGATGTGAATGCCGTCTACGAAGCGGATCTCTCCGGACCGGCGCATCATCACCAGCGAGTGGGTGCGGGCGCCACCGCCGAAGAATCGTACCCCGCGCAACAGGTCGCTGTCGGTGATGCCCGTGGCGACGAACACCACCTCGTCGCCAGGGGCCAGTTCGTCCGTGTCGAAGACGCGATCAGGATGGGCGACGCCCATCTGACGGACGCGCTCCCTCTCCTCTTCGGTACGGAACCAGAACCTGCCCTGGACCTTCCCTCCCAGGCACCGCAGCGCCGCGGCAGCCAACACGCCCTCCGGAGCACCGCCGATTCCCATGACCGCGTGGACGCCGGTGCCCCTCACCGCGGCTGCGATCGCGGCCGACACGTCCCCGTCGGAGATCAGCTTGATGCGCGCGCCGGCCGCCCGAACCCGCGCGATGAGATCGGCGTGGCGGGGCCGATCAAGGATGGTGATCGTCAGATTGGCTACCGGCCGGTTGAACGCCTCGGCCATCGCGTTCAGGTTCTCCTCGACGGGCTGGCGGATGTCCACGCAATTGGAGCAAGACGGCCCGACGATCAACTTGTCCATGTAGATGTCGGGGGCGTGAAGTAAACCCCCGGGCTCCGAGACCGCCAGCACCGACAGCGCTCCAGGCAGCCCCTTGGCGACGAGATTTGTGCCTTCCAGTGGGTCCACGGCAATGTCAACCACGCGGGGTCCGCCACGGCCCACCACCTCGCCGATGTAGAGCATCGGGGCCTGGTCGCGCTCGCCCTCGCCTATCACTATCACGCCGCGGAGATCCAGGCGGCTCATGGAGTCCCGCATCGCCTCGACCGCCGCGCGGTCGGCGGCATCATTGTCGCCCTGGCCCATGTGGTGGGCTCCGGCCAGGGCCGCGGCTTCGGTTACGCTCACCAGATCAAGGATAGGCAGACTTTCCATCACGCCACCAGCCACGCGGGGAGTCCTCCCCGGAGTTCTATGAGCTGAACGGTCAGCGTCAGACGCCGCCCGTCGCGGACAACCTCTACCCGTACGCTCTCACCGGGCTTTTTGCGAAACAGCTCGCGGCGCAGGTCACCGATGGTGGACACCTTCTGGCCGTTGATGGCTACGATGATGTCCTGAGGCCGCATCCCGGCCCGGTCGGCCGGGCTCCCTGGCTGGGGCACGACTACCACGCCGTGGTCAACCGGGAGTTTGTAGGCCCGCGCGGTGCTGGCGTCTATCTCCCCTCGAATCTCGACGCCCAGGGCAGGACGGATTACCTTGCCTTGCGTGATGATCTGATCCATTACGATGCGGGCGTGATCCATCGGGATCGCAAAACCGATACCCTGGGCTTCGCGGATGATCGCCGTGTTGATGCCGATCAGGCGCCCGGATGAATCCAGGAGCGCGCCGCCGCTGTTGCCGGGGTTGATGGCGGCGTCGGTCTGGATGAGGTTCTCGACGACGAAGTCAGGGCCGGCCTGGATGCTGCGGTTCAACGCGCTGATCACCCCGACGGTCACGGTGCTGCCAAGGCCAAAGGGGTTCCCAATGGCAATCGCGAGCTGCCCCACGTTCAACGCAACGGAGGCCCCCATCTCGACCGCGGGGAGCGGCTGAGGGCTGTCCACCTTGACGACGGCCAGGTCCGCGAACCGATCGGCGCCCAGCACGCGCCCACGCAGGGTCTTGCCCGAAACCAGCGTCACCGTGATCTCCTGCGCGCCCTGGACCACGTGGTTGTTCGTAAGGATCAGCCCGTCGGGCCGCACGACCACGCCCGAACCCTGGCCTTCCTGCGGGAACAACCCAAACGGCGTTGCCACCTGCGCGCGGACGCTGATGTTGACCACTGCAGGCCGCACCTGCTGCACCACCCTGACCACAACCGATTCGTGCCCCTCGAGCAGGCGGGGAGCCGGTGCTCCGGGCAGGGCCTGCCCGACAACCGGCGGGGCGGCGGCCCCGGGTTGCTGGGCGCCGGGCTGTTGGGCGCCGGGCTGCTGAGGGAGGGGCTGCTGGGCTCCGGGCGCGGGTTCGACCTGTGGCGATGTCGTCCGCGGCGCTGTCCCGCCTGTGGCTCCAGGGAGATGAGGACCTGTAGCCCACTGCTCGGGAATCAGCCCGTAGCGGGGAGCGATGACTCCACCCAACAATCCTCCCAACACGAGCACACCCAGCAGTGCGAGCGCCCGGCCCGCAGACCCCGCCCGGGGAGCACCCCTGCCACCAGACATGGACAACGCCTCCTTCGGGTCCGCATGGCTGCTTAGCCAGCGAGATCGAACCAAACACCATTATACAATCTTACAGTCCGATTCCTGAGAGCACAGATGCATTTCGTTGACAGGAAATCCACCCCGCCTGTACCATGGGCGGGGAAAACAAGGGAGGTGAACCGATTGGCATTCATCATCGCGGAACCCTGTGTCGGCACTAAGGACCGTGCGTGCGTCGAGGTCTGCCCTGTGGACTGCATCTACGAATACGTCGAGTCATCCGGGGGCTTCGTCGTACCCGATCCGTCCACGGGCTCCGGCGTCGACAAGACGGTGGTCCCAAAGGGCGGCGTGGTCCATACCCCTTCGGGCAAGCTCACGAAGGATCAGCTCAACTCCATTCTCTTCATCCACCCGGAGGAGTGCATCGACTGTGGGGCGTGCGAGTCCGCCTGCCCGGTTACGGCCATTTTCGCCGAGGCGGACGTGCCGGAGAAGTGGAAGCAGTTCACCGACCTGAACTACGACGCCTTCGGAGTTCAAAGAAAGTAGCAGCAGTACAATCTCGCAACACCGGAGCCCGCCGGTCCGCCGACGGGCTCCGATGCTAACTGGTGGCGGCGGCCTCCCTGCGGTATAATCAATCCTCGAACCGGCGGGGTCTGCCGCCAATCCTGCTCGATTCCCGAGGCGCAAATGCTGAACTGGCTGCGCCGTCCCAAGCATGGCCGCATAAGTCGTCGCGACATGCCCGCCGGGCTCTGGGTCAAGTGCTCCCGGTGCGGCGCGGCGGTCTATCACAAGGAACTGGAGCGCAATCTCAAGGTGTGCCCGAAATGCGGGTGGCATCACCGGCTGGGCGCCGAGGAGCGGCTCTCGATAACACTCGATGAGCACTCGTTCGAGGAGATGGACGCGGACCTCGCCTCCGGAGACCCGCTCCGCTTCGACGGCTACAGCGAGAAGCTTTCCGAGGCCCGTACCAACACGGGCAACGCGGATGCCGCGATCGTCGGTATCGGCAGCATAGAAGGACGCCGCGCTGCGGTCGGCGCGCTCGACTTCGCCTTCATGGGAGGCTCGATGGGCTCGGTGGTCGGGGAGAAGATCGCCCGGGTAGCGGAGCGCGCCCTGGCCGATCGGCTGCCGCTAGTGATCTTCTCTGCCTCCGGCGGTGCCCGGATGCAGGAAGGCGCGCTCTCACTGATGCAGTTGGCAAAGACCAGCGCCGCGGTAGGACGCCTGCACGAGGCACACCTCCCCTACGTGTCCGTCATGTGCGACCCCACCACAGGCGGTGTCACGGCAAGCTTCGCGTTCCTGGGCGACGTCATCATCGCCGAGCCCGGGGCCCTGATTGGGTTTGCCGGCAGGCGCGTGATCGAGCAGACGATCCGGCGCAAGCTGCCCGCCAGCTTCCAGACGGCCGAGTTCTGTCTGGAGCACGGCCTGATTGACATGGTCGTCCCTCGACCGGAGTTACGCGGTGTCCTGGCGCGACTGCTGCGATTCTTCGGCGCCCCGCAGGTCGAGGCGTCGACGGCTGCAGCACCGGCGGTCGCGGCACCGCAACCGACACCTGGCGAACCCGGGGGCCCCGAGGTCCCTCGCCCGTGACCAGGGCGCTCCCGGAGCGTGACCGCGCGGCAGAGGCCCGTGCCGCCGAGATGGAGGCCCAGATAGCCGGGATCCAGCGCGAGATTGACGCGCTGCGCCGGCGGGGGGAGAAGGACAGACCGGAGGTCGCCGGGCAGATCCGCGCACTGGAGGCACGCGGCGAAGAACTCCGCGAGGCCATGCTGGCCTTCCGCACCGCCTGGCAGGCGGTGGCCATGGCGCGCCATCCCCAACGGCCCAAAGCCCAGGAGTTCGTCAGAGCGCTTCTGGACGAGTTCACGGAGTTGCACGGCGACCGGCTCTTTCGCGATGACCCGGCGATGCTCGCGGGGCTGGGATGGTTCGAGGGGCAACCGGTGGTCGCGGTGGCTCCCTGCAAAGGTAGGGACACGTGCGAGAACATCGCGTGCAACTTCGGCATGCCCTATCCCGAGGGCTACCGTAAGGCGCTGCGGGCCATGCGGCTGGCCGAGAAGTTCGGCTGCCCGGTGCTCAGCATCGTGGACACGCCGGCCGCTTTCCCAGGTGACGCCGCTGAAGAGCGCGGACAGGCCGAGGCCATCGCCCGCAACATAGAGGAGATGACGCGCCTACGGGTGCCTGTGCTCGTGGTGATAACGGGCGAGGGGGGCAGTGGTGGCGCGCTGGCAATCGCGGTTGGCGATGAGGTGCTCATGCTGGAGCACGCCGTCTACACCGTGATCCCTCCCGAAGGGTGCGCGGCCATCCTCTGGCACGACGCCGGCCGCGCAAGGGAGGCGGCCTCCGCGCTGCGTCTGACCGCGCAGGAGATCGCCGCCCTGGGCGTCGTGGACGAGATCCTTCCCGAGCCGCGCGGCGGCGCCCACCTTGAACCCCAGGCGGCCATCGCCGCGGTGCGGGAGGCGCTTCGCCCTCGGATGCAGGCCCTTGCCTGCCTTCCGGTGGAAGAACTCCTGCGGCGCCGGTACGCCAAGTACCGCGCCATGGGGTATTATGAGGAGCAGTCATGAGCGACCGCATTGATTTCGACCAGGTAAGAGAGGTCATCCGCATCGCGGCGGAGTCGGATCTCATCGAGCTCGAGGTTGAGAGTCCGACGCTCAAGGTCCGCGTCAAGAAGGCGGGACCTAACCCGGCTACCGGAACGCAGGCAACATCGGGAGCGCCAGCAGCGACGGCCGCCGTCGCTCCCGATGCGGACGATCAGGACCACCTCGAGACGGTCGCCGCTCCCATGGTAGGAACCTTCTACAGGGCCAGCTCGCCTGAGGTGCCGCCGTTTGTCAAGGAAGGCGACATCGTAGGCGAAGGCCAGGTAATCTGCGTAATCGAGGCCATGAAGCTCTTCAACGAGATCCAGGCCGAGAAGAGCGGGCGCATCGCCCGCGTGCTGGTTGACAACGCGTCGCCCGTTGAGTACGGCCAGCCCCTGTTCCTTCTCGACACCACCGCCCGGACCTAGCCGATGTTCCGCAAGCTGCTCGTGGCCAACCGCGGGGAGATCGCCGTCCGCGTGATCCGCGCGTGCCACGAGATGGGCATCGCGACCGTGGCCGTCTACTCCGAGGCCGACCGGACCTCAATGCACGTCAAGATGGCCGACGAGGCGTTCTGCATCGGCCCGGCCCCCAGCCCCGGATCGTACCTGAACATACCAAACATCATGAGCACGGCCGAGTTGACAGGGGTGGATGCAGTCCATCCCGGATACGGGTTCCTGGCCGAGAACCCGCGTTTTGCCGAGATCGTAGCGGACTGCAAGATCGCGTTTGTCGGCCCCCACGCCCGGGCGATAGAGTTGATGGGCGACAAGGCCGCCGCCCGCGTGCAGATGCAGAAGGCCGGCGTGCCGATCATCCCCGGCACCCGCGGGACAGTATCCGGAGTGCGCGAGGCGCTGGATGCCGCCCGGGCCACCGGCTATCCGCTTGTCATCAAAGCGGCGGCCGGCGGAGGCGGGCGTGGGATGCGCATCGCACAGACGGCGGAAGACCTGCCGGGGGCGCTGCAGTCCGCCCAGCAGGAGGCCGCGGCGGCGTTTGGCGACGGGCGGGTGTACATTGAGAAGTACCTCCAGGAACCGCGCCACATCGAGGTGCAGGTTCTGGCCGATGCCCACGGCGCGGTGTTGCACCTGGGCACGCGCGACTGCTCGATCCAGCGCCGCCACCAGAAGCTGATCGAGGAGTCCCCGCCGCCGCGGTTGCGCGAGCGGACGCTGGCCGCGCTCGGTAGGGCCGCGGTGCGCGCGGCAGAGGCAATCGGCTATGTCAACGCGGGCACGGTCGAGTTCCTTGTGGACGCCCACGACGACATCTACTTCATGGAGATGAACACGCGCATACAGGTCGAGCACCCGGTCACCGAGGCGGTCACAGGCCTGGACCTGGTCAAGGAGCAGATCCGAATCGCCGCAGGGGAGAAGCTCCGGTTCGGCCAGAGAGACGTGGAGTTCCGAGGACATGCGCTGGAGTGCCGGATCAACGCCGAAGACACGCGGCACGGCTTCCGGCCGTCTGCCGGAACGATTACCGGCTTCATTCCTCCAGGGGGCCCGGGAGTCCGCGTGGACACCCACTGCTACCCGGGCTATGCCGTGCCGCCGAACTACGACTCGCTCATCGCCAAGGTGATCGCCTGGGGACGCGACCGCGAAGAGGCCATCATGCGGATGCGCCGCGCCCTGCTGGAGTTCGAGGTCGAGGGGATCCACACGACGATCCCCTTCCACCTCAAGGTGCTCGACAACGCCTTCTTCCGCCGTGGAGAGGTGTACACGAACTTCGTGGCGCGGCGCATCGAGATGGATGTGTTCTAGGAGCGCACCCTCTCGTACACCACAGCCGCCGCACCGATCACGCCAACATCATCACCCAACGCCGCTGGCACGACCCGCACAACGGCCCCCGGCCGCTCGAACGCCTCTGCCAGCACGATCCGACGCACAGGTGCAAACAGCAGCTCCCCCGCCCGACTCACCCCGCCTCCGACGATCACCATCGCCGGGTTAAGCAGGTTCACGAGGTTGGTGATGCCGACCCCCAGCGCCGCGGCCGCGCCGGCGAAGATCTCGCGGGCCAGCGGATCCCCGTCCTCGGCAGCGCGCGCGACCACCTCCGCCGTGATCGCCTCGCGCGGCACCTGAGAGAGCACAGACGGACGGCCACCCTCCAGCGCCTGTCGCGCCTCCCTTGCGATCGCCGGGCCAGAGGCCAGTGCCTCCAGGCATCCGGCCCGACCGCAGCCGCATTCCGGGCCCCCTCGTGCGATCACCATGTGCCCGACCTCGCCAGCGGTCCCGGAGGCACCACGGTAGAGGCGCCCTCCCAGGATCAAGCCGCCACCGATCCCGGTGCTGACCGTGAGGTAGACGAGATCGTCCACGCCTCGCCCGGCCCCTACCCACCACTCGGCCATCGCTGCGGCGTTGGCGTCGTTCTCAACGAAAGCGGGCACGCCCAGGCGCTCCGCCATGAGCGCCGCCAGGGGGACGTCTCGCCAGCCGGGCAGGTTGGGCGGCTCGAACACGACGCCGGAGTCCGGATCCAGGGGGCCGGGCGCACCCACGCCCACGCCCAGCGTAGAGCGCGGGGCGATGCCGGATTGGTCTGACAGCTCGGTAACGCAGGCGACGATCGCCTCGATCACCCCATCCGGGCCCGTCGCTGGGGTCGCCACGCGTACGCGCGCGACCACCTCACCGCGCCCATCCACCAGAGCGGTGAGGGTCTTCGTGCCGCCCAGGTCCACACCGATCGCGTAATGTGACATCCCCCCACCTCCGCTGATCTCTTCGGGCCGCGGTCGCGGGCTCCTGGCCGCAGGCAGGACCAACAAGGAAGCCGCCCCCGGCAGCCAGAAGTACACTTCGCGCCGGGATACAGGGAGGTGCACAAGTGCCAAACATAGTCACGCTCCTCACGTATGGCATCGCCATTGTCATCGCGGGCATGATCGTCATTGGCTCGGTGGTCAAGATCGTCCGCGAGTATCAACGCCTGGTCGTGTTCCGGTTCGGCCGAAGCATCGGCCGCCGGGGACCGGGCATCGTGCTGTTGATCCCGCTCGTGGACAGGGCGGTGTGGGTGGACCTCCGCGAGTTGTTCCTGGAGATCCCTTCCCAAACCTGCATCACGCGCGACAACGCGCCGATCAACATTGACTTCCTCATCTACTGGAAGGTCGTGGACCCCGAGCACTCGGTGATCCAGGTGGCCGACTTCGCCGGCGCGGCGCGAGGCATCGCCACGACCACGCTGCGCGCGGTGATTGGCGACATCATCCTCGACGACGTGCTGGCCCGCCGCGAGCAGATCAACAACGTGCTGCGGGCGAAGCTCGACGAGGTGACCGAACGCTGGGGCGTCAAGGTCACCACGGTCGAGATACGCGAGATCCTGCCGCCCAAGGACGTCCAGGAGGCCATGACCCGGCAGATGTCGGCCGAGCGGACGCGCCGCGCCGTCGTCACAGAGGCCGATGGTAAGAAGCAGGCCACGATCACCGTGGCCGAGGGCGACAAGCAGTCGGTGATCCTGCGGGCTGAGGGCGACCGGCAGGCAGCGATCCTACGGGCCGAGGGCTTCGCCCTGGCGCTGGAGAAGATCTTCAGCATCGCCAAGACAGTGGACAGCAAGACGATGGCACTGCAGTACCTGGAGGCGTTGAAGTCCCTGGGCCAGGGCGCCGCGACCAAGTTCATCTTCCCGATGGAGTTCACCAAACTCCTCGCACCGCTTGCGGAGATGACCGAGAAGGGGTTCAAGGAAACGAAGGAGACATAGCCGGCGCGAGGCACAGCCCGCGCGGCGGCCGCCCGCCGGCCGCGGGCCTGACAACACAGGCGCCGCCCCCGAGGGGGCGGCGTCTGGTATTCGCAGTCTGACGGCGTAATCCGCCGTCCTAGGGCGTGCGCCTGAGTCTCTGCGACGCGTAGACGAGCAGTATCAACCCGAGCCCAATCAGGTCCGTCACAATCCCCGGCTTGATCAGCGTGAACGCCGCGACCAGCATCGGAATGCGCTCCCACCATGCCATCCGCTTCAGGAGGTATCCCTGCGTCGCGGCGACGAACGCCAGCATCCCTACCAGCGCGGTGAGGATCACGTGGGCGCCGTGGGCAAACCCGCCGACGTTGATGAGCAGCAATTCGGGGTTGAAGATGAACAGAAACGGCAGGATGGCCGTACGCATGTCGTAGATGAAGCCCTGGATCCCGGTCTTGATGGGGTCCGAACGGGCGATCGCCGCGGCCGCGTACGCGGCCAGCCCGACGGGGGGCGTGTCGTCGGCCAGGATGCCGAAGAAGAACACGAACAGGTGGATGGCCACGATCGGGATGTCCATCCCCGCGGCCTTCGTCAGGTTGACTATGACCGGCGCGACGAGGGCGGCCATTACGATGTAGTTGGCAGTAGTAGGCAGGCCCATCCCCAGGATGAGTGAGGCCACCGCGGCAAGCACCAGGACGACGATAATGTTGCCGCCGGAGAGGGTCTGCACGATGTCGGTGAGCCCGAAGCCCAGGCCCGTCATCGTCACTATCCCCACGATGATTCCTGCTGCGGCGGTCGCGATCGCGATCGTGACCATGTTGCGCGCCCCGGCCTCGAATCCGCCTATCACCGACGTCCAGGCCTGCCTGAGGCCGACGACGATCCCTTCGCGGCGCTGCACCGAACGCCAGAGTTCCTGGACCAGGATGAGGACGATCAGGAGAAGCATGGCGTTGAGCGCGCTGCGCTCAGGGGTAAGCCGGATGATGATCAGGGCGTAGAGCAGGTAGGCGACCGGGATCAGGTAGTGCAGCCCCGAGAACAGAGTCGGCCAGAAGAGGGGCAGTTCGACCCTGGGCAAACTCTTGATGTCGAGCTTCAAGGCCTCCAGGTGCACGACGTAGAACAGCGCGATGTAGCTCAGCACCGCCGGAACCGCCGCGTAGACGATCAGCTTCGCATACGGGATCCCCAGGAAATCCGCCATGATGAACGCCGCGGCGCCCATTACCGGGGGCATGAGCTGCCCGTTGGTGGAGGCGGCCACCTCGGTGGCTGCGGCCTTCTCGGGTGTGTACCCCACGCGCTTCATCAGGGGGATCGTGAATGTGCCGGTGGTCACCACGTTGGCGATAGAGGACCCGGATACCACGCCGGTCAGCATGCTGCCTACGACCGCAGCCTTGGCAGGTCCGCCCCTGAAGGTGCCGAGCAGGCTGTAGGCAAGGTCCACGAAGAACCGGCCCGCCCCTGCCTTGTCCAGCAGCGCGCCGAAGAGAACGAACAGGAACACGAAAGTGGCCGACACCCTTATCGGCGTGCCCCAGATCCCCTCGGCGGTCAGGTACAGTTGCTGGATGATCTGGCTCCAGCGATACCCGCTGTGCAGGAAGAGCACATCCGGGGGGCGGATGGGCACGATCCCCGACGGCCCCATGGCTGCGTAGAGGACCAGCACCCCGGCGATGATCGGGAGGGCCGGGCTCACCACGCGGAACGAGGCGATGAACAGCGCCACCAGGGTAATGGTGCCCATGACCACGTCGCGCTGGTTCGGTACCCCGCCCCGCACCGCGACGATGCCGTAGTAGTCCACCACGACGTACATGGCGCCGACGACCCCCAGGATCGGCAGCGCCCAATCAATCAGCGGGATGCGATCCCTCGGACCACGCCGTGACGGGTAGGCGAGGAAAGCCAGCGCGAAGGCGAACGCCAGGTGAATGGGGCCCAGGCGCAGCGGATCAATCCTGCCGCTCCACGTCGCCCAGACCTGGAACACGCTCCACCCAACCGCCAGGAGGAACAGCAGCCATCGCTGCCAGGCGATCTTGGGGGCCCTGGCCCCGAACTCGACTGCCTGCCTCAGTTCCTCGGCCTTGTTCACGCTCATGGGCGCCTCCATTCTCTGCGCGGCGAAAAAAGGCCCGGCCCCAGGGAGGGGCCGGGCCCTAGGGCATGTGCCTATTTGGGCGGCAGGAGCCGCTCAGGAATCCTTATGTTCTTCTCCTGGTAGAATCGAACGGCGCCGGGATGCAGCGGGATGGCCATTCCCTCCAGCGCCTTCAGCGGATGGAAGTAGCGCTCCAGGTTGGAGTGGAGCCCCCTGAACTCGTCAACCTTCTCGTCCAGCAGTAGTTTGGTGATTCGGTACACCACGTCCCCGGACACGTCGGTGGATGTCACCAGGGACGCCAGCACGGTAACCGTCACGACAGGCGCGTCCACGCCCCGGTAGACGCCCGCCGGAATCCCGAAGGCGCTGAGGAACGGGTACTTCTCCCTGATGTCGCGGAGCTTCATCGGTTCGATCGCGAGGAACTCGATGGGCGCGGTCAGGGCCGCCTGCATGATCGCGGCGTTGCCCAAGCCAACCGTGTAGAACATGGCGTCAATGCGCCCGTCCTGCAGCAGCTGCACGCCCGTCGTGGCCGACCCGCGCACCGCCTGCCCCAGATCGGCGAACGTCAGGCCGTACCCCTCGAGCACCTGCTTGGAGTTCTGCTCGGCGCCGCTGCCGACATCACCGACGTAGACCTGCTTACCCTTCATGTCGGAGACGGTCTTGATCCCGCGATCGCGGCGCGCCAGGATGTGGATCGGCTCCGGGTACAGCACTACCATTCCCCGCAGCTTGGTGGTGGGCTTGCCACGGAACGCCTCGACGACCGTCCCGCCGTAGGCATAGAACGATATGTCGTTCTGGGCCAGCGCCATCTGCAGCTCGCCGCCCTGGATCGCGGTGACGTTGAAGACGCTGCCACCTGTGGAGCGAGCGTTGGCCCGCCATCCGATGTTGGCGTCGTTGATCATCTTCGCCATGCCGACTGCGATCGGGAAGTAAACCCCGGTGGTCCCACCGGAGCCAATCGTCAGGAACCCTGTCTGGGCCGAAACGCCCGCCGCGAGGGCGAGCACCAGCAGGGATGTCAGTACCAGCATGCGGTGCTTCATCCTGCCTTCACCTCCTGGAGTCCGTTGCTTGTAAACCATCCTCGAAAACCGTCGCGCAGTCGCGGGGTGGGTGGACGTGTATGCGGCGTGTACGGTGCACCTGTAAAATATACCGCGCCCGCCAGAAGCCAGTCAACACGCACGTGGCGAATCAGCGACAGGAGGGACTTCCAACAGGCGGTAAGGAAATACCTCTGGACGGTGAAGGGCCCAGCGGAGATCATGGGACACCAGCGGATCATTGATGTCATTGCGCTCTCGCACAGACTCGTGCGCGAGCACCTGGGCGTGCGGGCCGGGGAACGCGTCCTGATCGTCGCCGATCCGGCCACCGAACGCGCAATCTACCTGGCACTGGCCGGCGCAGTCCAGGCCGCGGGCGCCGAGTACACCGTGGCGATCATGCCCACCAGGAACGCGCAGGAGGCCACGCGTCTCACCGCGGCCATCGAGAGCGCGCTCCTGGCCTCTGACGTGCTCATCGGCGTCACCAGATCGTCCGGCGCCCCCACCTACTCCCGCAAGGTCGCGGAGTTGCTGGCCGCGCGGCGCCTCCGGTCGCTGTCCATGGTGATGCGCGACCTGGACAACTACCTGGCCGGATCGGCCACGGCCGACTACGAGGCGCTCGAAGCGCTGGGGCAGCGCGTGGCCGCGCTCTGGGCCGGCTCAGAGGAGATCCGCGTCGTTACGCAGGCCGGGACCGACCTTCGCGCAGGCGTCACGCACGAGCCGGTGATGGGCCAGGTGGTAATCGTGGAGTGCGGCCTGGCCCGGGAGCCCGGCAGGGAAGCGGCCTTCTCGGACGGCGAGGTGTCCCAGCGCCCCAGGTCCGGAACCGCCCGCGGTGTTGTCGTGGTGGACGGGCCGGCCGCAGGCCTGCGCGGGAGCGATCCATTCGTCATGGAGGTTGAGGAAGGGAGCATAGTGCGCGTTTCCGGGACAGGCGGGCGTACCCGCCAGCTAGAGGCGGTCTTACGTTCGGTCCCTGGCGCGCGTCACCTCGCCGAGATCGGCATAGGACTCAATGGCAGCGCGCTGCGGTCCGGTGACTTCGAGGAAGAGAAGAAGGCACTGGGCAACGTGCATCTCGGCCTGGGTGACGACATCTTCTACGGCGGGAGAAACGCCTGTTCCATCCACTGGGATATGGTACTCTACGACGCCACGGTCTTGCTGGATGGTCAGGAGTTGTTCCGGGAGGGAAGACTCCTGCTCCCGGACCTCTCCTCATGAGGTCTCTGGAGGGACTCACCGTCCTCGATCTCACGCGGGTGCTGGCAGGCCCGTTCTGCACACAGATCCTCTCCGACCTGGGCGCCGTTGTCTGGAAGATCGAGCCCCCCTGGGGCGACGACACCCGCAGATGGGGCCCGCCGTATGCCGAAGGGGAGAGTGCCTACTATCTGTCCGCCAACCGAGGCAAGAAGAGCATTGCGGTGAACCTCAAGTCCGGACGCGGTCAGGCAGTGGTGCGGGAACTCGCTCTGCGCGCCGACGTCCTCGTGGAGAACTTCAAGCCGGGCGATCTCGCCAGGGCTGGGCTCGACTACGACGGCTTGGCGCCGCTCAATCCCGGTCTGGTCTATGCATCCATAACGGGATTCGGCCATGATGGACCCCGTGCCGATGAGCCGGGTTACGACCTGGCGCTTCAAGGTATGACCGGAATCATGAGCGTGACCGGAGAGCCGGGCGGGCCCCCGGTCAGGATCGGGGTCGCCTGGATAGATGTGCTCACCGGCCTGGTCGCCGCGGTCGGGATCCTGGCCGCGCTGCGCGACCGGGATCGCCGGGGGCAGGGACAGCACCTCGACCTGTCTCTGTTCGATGTCGGCCTAATGTGCATGGCCAACCAGGCCCAGGGTTACCTGCTGAGCGGAGAGCCACCCGGACGGCTGGGCAGCGCCCACCCTCAGATCGTGCCATACCAGGCGTTTCAGGCCCTCGACGGATGGTTCATCCTCGCTGTGGGAAACGACGCGCAGTACCACAAGATGGTCGAGGCGATCGGGCAGCCGGGGCTGGGAGCGGATGCCCGGTTCAAGACCAACGCCGACCGTGTGCGCACCCGTGAAGCCCTAGTGGAAGCGCTCGCCATCGTCTTCGCCGCCCGGCCCAGGGAGGAATGGCTCCGCGCCCTGAAGGCCGCAGGGGTGCCGGCTGCGCCCGTGTGGGATCTGCGCGAGGCGTTCGCGGACCCGCACGCGCGGGCACGGGATGTGATCTGGAACGTCGGACACCCGACCCTGGGCGAGATCCCGCTGGTGGCCAACGCCCTCCAGCACATGCGAGGAACGCCTGCGGCACCAGGAGCGCATCCTCCTCTGCTGGGAGAGCACACGCGCGCGATTCTGGCGGAGGTGCTCGCGATGCCTCCGGAAGAGATCGCCTCCCTCGAAGCAGAGGGAGCGATCCTGACGCGGCCCTAGACGATCGCTGCCTGGATTGTCGCTGCCTAGATGATCGCCTTGTGGGTCTCCGTCTCGAACAGGTGCATCTTCCGCATGTCCAGGACGACCTCGGTCGGCTGTCCCATCCGCGCAGAGCTGTGGGCGTCCACGCGGGCGACGATCGTGGTTGGTCCGGTGCTCAGGTAGAGGATGACGTCCGAACCCAGTGGCTCATGGACCTCCACCATGGCCCGAAGCACCCAGGCAGGGTTCGGATCGCGCACGAAGACCACGTCCTGGATGTCCTCTGGTCGAATGCCGAAGACGACCTGCTTGCCAGCACAATCCTTCGCGATCGCCGCCAGGTCAGGAGGCATCTCAATGGCAAACGACCCGCAGTCCACGACGAGCGCGCCGTTACGCGGCACAAGCGTGGCCTCGACGAAGTTCATGGCCGGGCTGCCGATGAACCCGGCGACAAACAGGTTCGACGGCTTCTCGTAGAGGTTGAGCGGGCTGTCTACCTGCTGAACCAGTCCGTCACGCATCACCACGATGCGGTCGCCCATTGTCATGGCCTCGACCTGGTCGTGAGTGACGTAGATGGTCGTCGTCTGTAGCCGGGCCTGGAGCTTCTTAATCTCCGCGCGCGTCTGTACCCTGAGCTTCGCGTCGAGGTTCGAGAGAGGCTCGTCCATCAGGAAGACCTGCGGCTCTCGGACGATCGCGCGCCCCAGGGCCACGCGCTGGCGCTGTCCGCCCGAGAGCTGCTTGGGCTTGCGGTCGAGCAGTCCCTCGATGCCCAGCATCCCCGCGGCCTCCTTGACGCGGCGGTCAATCTCCGCCCGCTGGTACCGGCGCAGCCGCAGGCCGAACGCCATGTTGTCGTACACCGACATGTGGGGGTAGAGCGCGTAGTTCTGAAAGACCATCGCGATGTCGCGGTCTTTCGGAGCCACATCGTTGACCAAACGCTCACCTATGAAGATGTTGCCCGCGGTCGCCTCTTCCAGCCCGGCGATCAATCGGAGCGCCGTCGTCTTGCCGCACCCCGAGGGACCCACGAGCACCGTGAACTGCCGGTCGGGAATCTCCAGCGTTACGTCGTTTACCGCGGTAACAGCGCCGAACTTCTTGCTCACCTGTTCGAGGTAGACGCGGGCCATTCGAACGCCTCCGTTTCCTTCCGGATCCAGCGAACGTGCTTCTAGTACACATTCCGCGGGGACAGGTGGCTTCCTGCCGGATCAGCGACCTCCCATCCGCCGCTTGATCTCCGAGATGATCTCCACCGGGGTCGGATCTACGGCGGTCAGCAGCGCGAGATACACGCTGACCAGATCGCCGAACAGGATCAGAGAGAGAAGGCGCGCCAGCAGGGCGGTACCCTGAGACCATACCTCGGTGACGCCGTCGGCCCTTCGCTCCAGCAGCTCTCGCGTGATCTCGACCCTGAGCGCGTTGCGGGCTCCCTCGTCCCGATCGCGCAGGAGCACGGCGTGCAGGCGCGGGTTCCCTCCGCGGATCCCCTCCCACCCAACCGTCTCGTTGTGATTGATTTCGGGAAATGCGTTCCAGCACGCGAAGACCCTGCTGTTCTCGTTGAGCTGGGTCTTCCAGCGCTGGGCCACCGGTTCAAGCTGTGAAGAGGAAGCGTACACGACGGGAACCGCGTCCTTCAGCGCCGCGGCCAGCGCCTTTGTGGGATTCCCGCCGGAATGCGCCTCCGGCCCCCACCGCACGGCCAGTTCGCCCAGCACTGCTGCCGCCTCGCGGACTTCGGAATCGCGGACTTCGGGATCGGTGACGCCGCTGACACCCAGCCGGTCGGTGATGCGTAGCAGCGGCATCAGCATGTACGGCAGCGCCGCGCGCGGTGGGAGCCCGGGCGGCACGCGCACGACCGGGTGGCCGTCGCAAGCCGCGAGCCCGGCCAGCGTCCCTCCCGAGGTCACGGCGACGACCGCTGCGCCGGCGGCGTGTGCCTCCTTGTAGGCGGCCAGCGTCTCCTCTGTGTTCCCTGAGTAGGAGCACGCGAAGATCAGCGTGTCGCGCCCGACGAACGCCGGCAGCCGGTAGTCCTTGACCGTGATCACGGGGACGGCGGCGGTCGGAGCCAGCAGCGCGCGAAGGAGGTCGCCGCCGATGCCGGACCCACCCATCCCACTGACGATAACCGCGCATGGACTCACCGGGGTCAGCGCCAGATCAGACGCAGCTTCCCAGCCCTCGACGGTCATCGCGCCCAAACGCAGGACCAGACCCAGCATCCCGCCGGGGTCAAGGCGGGCGATCTCCTGGCTGTCATCAAGGACCATAGGGTACGTGTTCGGACGCACGCCAGGGATTCCTTTGTAGGGGCTCACTGCTGTGCGGGAGGGGCGAAGGAGGCAGCAGCGAACCCATCCACAATGACCATGGATGCGGCTCCTCGGACACTGCTCCTCTCGGGCTCGGATCTCAGGCGGTTGCTTGTGCTACGCGAACGGCTACGAAGAGAGATCGTGGAAGGAAGCCGGCGGCAGCGGCAGGAGGTGCTCCGCGCGATGGAGCAGGCACGCCAGAAGCGGCTCCATGGCCGGACAGTCCCCCATCAGGTGCCGGCGATGACCTCTTCCGAACTGCTGCGCGAAATCAAATGGCAGCTGGACGCCGCGTCGCTGGAGGAAGCTACCGCGGCCGCCCGCGTGATGGACTCGGCCAGAAGGAGAGCCCGCGGTGCTCGCTGAGTCCGACCGGATCGGTCGCGCGATCGAGGCCCTGCTTACCCCTGCCAGGATCGAGGCGATGGTGGAGGCGGTCATTGCGGTCGCCGTCATTGCCGCGGGCCTTCGATTGGCCCTGTACCTGGCCACCGTGGTGCTCCAGCGGTGGCTGCGGCCTGACGACCCGCGCCGAGACCCCGAGCGAGCGGCCCAGATCCGCACGCTGGCCCCGCTGCTTGGGAGCGCAATCCGGTACCTCTTCTATTTCGCCGCCGCGGTCATGATCCTGGACAGGCTGGGGGTCAACGTCGCGGCGATTCTGGCCAGCGCAGGAATTGCCGGGATAGCCATCGGGTTCGGAGCGCAGCACCTCATACGCGACGTAATCGCCGGCTTCTTCCTCATCTTTGAGGGGCTGATCCAGGTGGGCGACGTTGTCCGCGTCGGTGAGGTCACGGGAACGGTGGAGCGGATCCACCTGCGGACCACGCAGGTCCGCCAGTTCTCAGGCGAACTGACCACGATTCCCAACGGAGAGATCCAGAGGTTCGGCAACATGAACCGCGGGTTCATGAGGGCCATAGTGCAGGTCGGCCTTGCGTACGAGGCGAACCTGGAGCGCGCCATCGCCGTGATGCACCAGGTCAGCGAGTCCTGGGCTGCCGATAACCCGGACCTGGCGCTGGCCCCGCCCGAGGTGCAGGGAATCATGGAGTTCGGCGCGTCGGAGGTGCAGGTGCGCATGGTGATCATGGTGAGGCCGCAGACCCATTGGGAGGCGGAGCGACAGCTCCGCGTGTTGTTGAAGGCCGCGTTCGAGGCAGCGGGCATTGAGATCGCCTTCCCGCGCCAGGTGGTGTACCTGCGATGAGGGTGCTGATCACCGGAGGCGCCGGGTTCATTGGCTCCCACATAGCCGATGCCCACCTGGCCCGCGGGGACGAGGTGACCGTGGTGGATTCGCTGGTCTCCGGCAGGCAGGAGTTCGTGGGGACGGCGGCGCGATTCTACCAGATGGACATCCGCGATCCGGGGTTGCGCGAGGTCTTCGAACGGACACGCCCCCAGTTGGTGAACCACCATGCCGCCCAGGTGTCGGTCAGCGTCTCGGTCCGGGAGCCGCTGCCGGACGCGGAGATCAACGTCCTGGGCACGCTGAGGGTGGCGGCGCTGGCTGTGGAGTACGGCGTCGAGCAGCTCATCTTCGCCTCCACAGGCGGAGCGCTGTACGGCGAACCGAAGCTGCTGCCGGCGGACGAGGCAACCCCTATCCTTCCGTTGAGCCCCTACGGCTGCGCCAAGGCGGCCGCAGAGGGCTACCTGGGGCTCTACCGGCGCCTGCACGGACTGCCGGTCTGCTGTCTGCGCTACGCCAACGTCTACGGCCCGCGCCAGGACCCGCACGGCGAGGCAGGCGTTGTGGCGATCTTCGCGCGGGCGTTGCTGGCCGGGGAATCCCCCACCATCTTCGGCGACGGAGAGCAGACGCGCGACTTCGTTCACGCGGACGACGTCACGCGCGCGAATCTTCTGGCAGCCGATCGCAGGGTAGAGGGTGCCTTCAACATCGGAACCGGGGAAGGCACCTCGGTCAACGCCATCTTTCGCGTCCTGGCCCGGAAGATCGGCGCTACGGTCGCGCCGCGCTGCGCCTCCCCGCGTTCCGGCGACGTTCGCCACATCCGGCTCGCCGCCGACTCCGCGCGCCGGCACCTGGGCTGGATGCCGATGGTCTCGCTCGAAGAAGGCCTGGCTTCCACTGCCGCCTGGTTTGCACGGCAGGCCGGGTAGCGACGCCCATGCAGGATTTCGTCTGCCCGGCCGATAAGTGAGCCGGAGGAGCCATGGCCCCTTCGCGCGGGAGCTTCTTGCTGGTTCTCCACTCACACCTGCCCCTGGTCCTCGGGCACGGCAGGTGGCCGCACGGGAGCGACTGGCTGTGTGAGGTAGCGATCGGGTGCTACCTGCCGCTGATCGAGGTGTTTGAACGCCTCGGCACCCGCGGCCGCGGTTCTCGCGTAACGCTGAACGTCACCCCGATCCTCGCCGAGCAACTCGCGCACCCTTCTTTCCCGCCGGAGATGGAGGCGTTCTTGCGGCAGCGGCTGGAATCGGCCGCGGAGAACCGCACCCACTTCGAGCGCAGCGGGCTGCCGGACCTTGCAGGACTTGCTCAGTTGTGGGGACAGACCTACCAGAACACGCTGAGCCGGTTCCACGCCTTGGGGGGCGACCTGCTTGGTGCCGTAAGACGGCTGGCCGAAGCCGGGGTGATCGAGCTGATCAGTTCGGCCGCGACCCACGGATATCTTCCCCTCCTTGGACGCGAGGAGTCGGTGGATTTGCAGTTGCGCGCCGGCAGCGCGGCGCACCTGCGGCACTTCGGTGCCCCCCCGCGCGGCGCCTGGCTGCCGGAATGTGGCTACCGCTCGCGCTACGAGTGGACACCGCCGGCCGGACCGCAGGCAGGCAAGGTACGACGGCGGCGGCGCGGGATCGAGGAGTTCCTGGCTGCGCACGGCCTGGAGTTCTTCGTAACCGACTCCCACCTGCTGCGCGGCGGCGTGCCCATGTCGTTCTACGCCGACCACTACCCGGCGCTGCGTACCCTGGCCGCGGGCGCGGAATACCCTGCCTACACCCGCGACCGAAGCCCGTACCGTCCCTATTCCGTCGCTTCTCGCGGCGGGAGCGGAAGCGCAGTTGCCTTCACGCGCGACCCACGGACCACAATGCAGGTGTGGAGCAGAGAGGCAGGGTACCCGGGCGATCACAGGTACCTGGAGTTCCACAAGAAGCACTTCCCCGGTGGGATCCGATACTGGCGGGTCACCGACTCCCGCGGCGACCTGGGGTCCAAACTGCCCTACGAGCCGCAGGCCGCGCAGGCGGCCGCGCGAGGGCACGCCGAGCACTTCGTCCGGATAGTCGGCGACCTCGCGGAAGCCGAGGCGAACCAATCGGCGTGGCCGGTCGCGGTCTGCAACCCCTACGACACGGAACTGTTCGGGCACTGGTGGTTCGAGGGGCCGGCGTTCCTTGAGGAGGTCCTGGAGCGGCTCCCCGCGGCCGGCGTCGAGCCCGAGTCGTTGGGCCGGTACCTCGATCGCTGCCAGCGGCCGGAGACGATCACCCTGCCCGAAGGATCGTGGGGCGAGGGAGGCGACCACCGCGTCTGGCTCAACCGCGACACCCGATGGACCTGGGAGATGGTGTACGCGGCGGAAGAGGAGTTCTGGTCCGTGGGCTGCGACCTGGCCTGGGAAGGCAATCCGTTCCTCCGGCGGGCAATGGCCCAACTGGCCCGCGAGCTGCTGATCCTCCAGGCGTCGGACTGGCAGTTCCTCATCACGACCTGGGCGGCCCGCAACTACGCCGAGGCACGGTTCGCCGAGCACTACGCCCACTTCACGCGCCTGGGACACATGCTGCGCCGCGTCGCCGAGGGGCAGCCGGTACAGCAGGAGGACGAGTTGTTCCTGGCCGCGCGGGAGGCGCAGGATTTCCCGTTCCCCGACGTGCTCGATCATGTGCTCGCCGCGCGGGAGGTGCGGTCGCTGTGATCCTCCGGGCGCGGCCGTACCGGCCGCGCGTCCTGGCGTTCGTCCTGGCCGGAGGCCGCGGCGAACGGCTGGAGCCGCTCACCCGCGAGCGGGGCAAGCCAGCGGTGCCATTCGGGGGCAAGTACCGGATCGTGGACTTCGTCCTTTCCAACTTCGTCAACTCGGGGATCTACGCCATCTACGTGATGGTCCAGTACAAGGCGCAGTCGCTGCTCGAGCACCTGCGCGTGGGCTGGCGGTTCGGAGGCCTGCCAGACCAGTTCGTAATCGCGGTCCCCCCTCAGATGCGATGGGGCGAGTCCTGGTACAGCGGGACCGCCAACTCGGTCTACCAGAACCTAAATCTATTGAGGGACTTCAATCCGGACATCATCATGGTCTTCGGCGCCGACCACATTTACCGGATGGACCTCAACCAGGCGTTGGCCTTCCACCTGGATCGCGGGGCCCAACTTACGGTTGCTGCGCGACCGGTACCCATCGGCGAGGCCTCCGAGTTCGGCATCGTCGAGACCGACGGGGATGGGCGGATCGTCGGTTTCGAGGAGAAGCCGGCCAAGCCGCGGCCAATGCCCACGGATCCCTCAAGAGCCCTTTCCTCGATGGGCAACTACGTCTTCAACCGCGACATCCTGGTCGAGACGCTCATCGAGGATGCCCGCCGCAGCACCGACCATGACTTCGGGCGGACGATCATCCCGGAACTCCACCCGTACGCCGACGTCTTCGCTTACAACTTCCTCGACAACGAGATCCCGGGCACCAAGGCCCACGAGGAGCGCGGATACTGGCGCGACGTGGGAACGATCGGAGCGTACTGGCAGGCGCAGATGGATCTGCTGGGCATCACGCCGGTGTTCGACCTGGATAACCCTCAGTGGCCCATCCACACGAGCGCATACAGCGGCCCGCCGGCCCGCCTGGTCGGCGGCGAGATAACCGACTCGCTGCTCGGTGAGGGAACCCGGGTGGAGAGCGCCATCGTTCGCCGCTCGATCCTGGGCCGCGGCGTCCGGATCGGTGAAGGCGCACTGATAGAAGAGTCCGTCGTCATGGACCACACAACGGTCGGCAGGGGCGCGCACCTGCGGCGTGTCATCGTTGACCGCCACAACGCGATCCCCGACCATGCGGAGATTGGCACCGATCCGGCCCGGGACGCCCGGCACTACCAGGTTGACGCCTCGGGCATCGTCGTGCTGCCGCGAGGCGCAACCCGCTACACCTCGTGAGCGCGCTGATCTGCATCCACGGGCACTTCTACCAGCCCTCGCGCGAGAACCCCTGGCTGGAGCAGGTGGAGGTGGACGACTCCGCGGCGCCGTACCACGACTGGAACGCGCGCATCACCGCCGAGTGTTACTCCTCCAACGCCGCCGCGCGGATCCTCGACGCGCAGGGTCGCATCGAGCGCATCGTCAACAACTACTCGGCGATCTCTTTCAACCTGGGACCGGCCCTGGCTACCTGGCTCGAACGCAACGCCCCAGAGGTCCTCGGTCAGATCCTGCGCGCGGACAAGGAGCGTCTGGCGGCCCTCGGGTACGGCAACGCCATAGCGCAGCCCTACACGCACGTGATCCTGCCGCTGGCCTCGCGGCATGACAAGATGACACAGGTCCGCTGGGGGATCGCGGACTTCACGCGCCGGTTCGGCCGGCCGCCGGAAGGGATGTGGTTGCCCGAGACCGCGGTGGATCGCGAAGTGCTTGCCGTGCTCGCCGAGTGCGGGATCGCCTTCACGATCCTGGCCCCACATCAGGCGGCGCGCGTTCGCGCGGCCCCTGCCGGTGAATGGGTGGACGTGCGACCAGAGGTGCTGGACACCACGCGGGCATACCTGTGTCGTCCGGCCGCGGGGCTACGCATCGCCCTGTTCTTCTACGATGGCGCACTGTCCCGTGATATCGCGTTCGGCAACCTGCTGGACAGCGGAGCGGGACTGGCCGGCCGGCTGGTGGGGGTGGCAGCCGACGCCGGGTGGGCGGGCGGCCGCGTGGTCCACGTGGCCACGGACGGCGAGACCTACGGTCACCACCACCGCTTCGGGGAGATGGCCCTGGCGTACGCGGCCGAGGTGCTCGAACGCAACGGTAGCGGGCGCCTCACGAACTACGCCGCGTTCCTGGCAGATCATCCGCCCACGCACGAGGTGGAAATCCACGAGCGCACATCATGGTCCTGCGCCCACGGCATAGAGCGGTGGCGGGCAGACTGCGGCTGCCGAACCCGGCCCGACTGGCACCAGCGCTGGAGGGCGCCACTGCGCGCGGCGCTGGACTGGTTGAAGGCCGAGGCCGACGCGCTCTTCGAGGAGGCCGGCGCCCGGGTCTTCCACGATCCTTGGGCCGCGCGCGACGCCTACATTGACGTCGTGTTGGACCGCGGGGAGACATCGCTGGCGCGGTTTCTGACGGTGCAGGCCCTACGGCGCGACGATCCGCAGGATCGCCACACCGCGCTGCGACTGCTGGAGATGCAGCGGCACGCGATGCTGATGTTCGCGTCCGACGGCTGGTTCTTCGACGAGATCTCGCGGGTCGAGACCGTGCAGTTGCTGCGACACGCGGCCAGGGTGATCCATCTTGCCGGGGCGGGCCGTGCGCTCGAGGCATCGTTCCTCGACCGACTGCGCGGGGCGGAGAGCAACCTGCCGGCCTTCCGGAACGGTGAGGCCGCCTACGACCGCCTTGTGCGCCCGGCGATGGTGGACGCGCGCCGCGCCGCGGCCCACTATGCCATCATGTCGCTCTTCCAGGAGTTCCCGGACGACGCGCGTCTCTACACCTACCGAGCAGTGCGCCGGGCAATGCGCCGGCTGGCCCGCGGCCCCCTAACCCTGCTGATCGGGCGCGTCGAGATCACCGAGACGCTGGTTGAACATGCGCACGACTTCTCGTTCGCGGTCCTCCATATCGGCGGCACCGACGTCCACTGCTGCGTGGCCGAGGGCTGGAGCGACGGGGCCCACGCCACGGTCGCCGACGCCCTGACCACGGTGTTCGAGGGGGGAACGGTTACCGAGGTCATCCGGCGGATGGACGAGATCTTCGGCCGCCAGTTCTACACCCTCCGAGACCTGTTCATCGAGGAGCGGCGCCATGTGTTGGCCCGCCTCTCGGAGGAGACCATGGCACACCTCGAGGCGTCTTACCGGCGGCTCTACCACGAGAGCCGCGGCCTGATGGAAACGCTCCGCGACGCCGACGTGCCGGTGCCTCGTGAGTTCGTCGCGGCCGCGGAGTTCATCCTGACCGCCGATCTCCGCAGGGCGCTGGATGCGCCCGGAGCGCTCAGCGCCACGGCATGGGATGCCCTTGCCGAGCTGCGCTCGTGGGGGCTGGCGTTGCCGGCCGAGGAGTTCGAGCCGCTGCTGCGCGCGCGCATCGAGCGCCGCCTGCGCGACGCCAACGGGCTCTTCCTCGTGGAGAACCTGGCAGAGGTGGAGCGCACGCTCGACTTCGCCCGCGACGCCGGGATCACGGTCAACCTGTGGCAGGCCCAGAACCTGTTCGTGGAGCGGTTTGCCCCGCGGATGGGTGGGGCGGCAGGCGCAGGTGGGGCAGGCGGCGGTGAGGCAGCGGGCGGCGGCGCCGAGGAGACCGTGCGGGTCGCCCTAGAGGCGATAGCCGGACGTCTCTACTTCAACCTGGACGCGCTGCGGGTGCGGGCTGGGGGCGATCCAGTCAAAGCGTACGGCTCGACCCAATATTGACATTCATCGAATTACCATGTAATCTGATCTTATGAAGATCATCGCGGAACGCCCTGCCGAGGGCGCCTGCTGTCCTGAGTGTGGCTGCCAGTCTCACACCGATTCCCTGGATCGCGCCGCGGTGGATGCTGGCGCGGCCCTGCTTGCCGCGCTGGGCGACCCGGTCCGCCTGGGCATCGTCGAGCTCCTTGCCCGTCACGACAGGATGTGCGTCTGCGACATCGCCGAGGCGTTCCCGGTCGGCCAGCCCACGATCTCGCACCACCTGCGGCTGCTGCGCGAGGCCGGGCTGGCGGACGTGGTGCGCCGGGGAAACTGGGCGTTCTACGGTCTGCGCCGGGAAGTGCTGAAGCAGGTGGCCCACCAGATTCTGAACCTGCTGTGATATCGAGGAATGTCGAACGATCACGATTGCTCAATGACAACCGCGACGATCTCTGAAGGCCGCGCAGCCGATCTGGATGAGGTGCTGGCGCTGCTTGCATCCGCCGGTCTGCATGGCGGCGGGATGCCCGAGCACCTCGACGGCTTCCTAGTCGCTCGCGAGGATGGCCGGCTGGTGGCGACGGTTGGACTGGAGAACCACGGCACCGTCGGGATCCTGCGCTCAGTCGCGGTCGTGCCCGGCTGCCGGGGCCGCGGGATCGCCGCGGCGCTGGTACGCGCGGCGATCAGCCGGTCCCTCGCGAGGGGCCACCAGGCCCTCTACCTGCTCACGAATACCGCCGAGTCCTACTTCGAGCGGTTCGGCTTCCAACGGATCGAGCGTGCGCAGGTCCACCCCGCGGCGCTTGTATCGAAGCAGTTTGTTAAGAAGGCGTGCGAGCAATCTACTGTAATGATGCTGGAGCACAAACGATCAGGGAGGGCTGAGATGAACGAGCACGCAATCCGCAACGCGGTGCGAGAACGCTACGCCCGCGCAGCAACGGCCGGAGCGACCTGTTGCGACGGGTCCGGACAGAGTGGAGCCGCGGCCTCCTGCTGTGACGGAGCCGGGCAGCGTACCGGATCGGCCTCCTGCTGCGCTCCTCCGGCGATCATCTTCGCGGACGGCCGCGCCGTGCCCGAGGAGATCGCGGGCACGTCGCTGGGCTGCGGCGCTCCAATCGAGGCGGCTGCGCCGCAGCCGGGTGAAACGGTCGTGGACCTGGGCAGCGGCGCCGGGCTGGACGCCTTCCTGGCGGCTGATCGGGTAGGACCGAGCGGCCGGGCGATCGGGGTGGATATGACCCCTGAGATGATCGCGAAGGCACGCGCCAACGCCGACCGCCTGGGCGCTGCGAACGTTGAGTTCCGCCTGGGGGAGATCGAACACCTGCCGCTGCCCGACGCCTGCGCCGACGTCCTGGTGAGCAACTGCGTCATCAACCTGCTGCCGGACAAGAGGCCGGCGTTCTCTGAGGCGTTCCGCGTGCTGCGGCCGGGCGGCCGGCTCGTGGTCTCCGACATCGTCAGCGCGGCGCCGCTGCCCGACGCGCTCAAGACGCCGGAGCTCTGGAGCGCGTGCCTGGCCGGGGCTCTGCCCGAGGCAGACTACCTGGGGCTTGTTGCCCGGGCCGGCTTCACCTCGATTGAGGTACTCTCGAAGCGCGGATGGGACGCCGCCGGACTGTTCAGCGTCACGGTGCGCGCGGTGAAGCCCGGCCGCGAGTGAAGCCCGCCGCCCTGGCAGGACTGGTTGTCCTTGCAGCCGCGCTGCCCGCACCCGGCATCCAGACCAATCTCGACTCGCTGCGGGCCGCCTACCTCACCGGGCGTGAGCTGACCCGGGCCGGCAAACACGCGGCCGCGTCCGACGCGTTCCGAACCGCGGCCGCGCATCCCACGCTGCGAGCCCACGCGCAGTACGAGCAGGCGGCCGCGCTGCTTCGGACCGGCACCCCGGGCGCCGCTACTGAGGCGTCTTCGATCCTCCGATCCACCGCGCCCTCTGCCCCGACCCGGCTGCGCGGCCGGATTCTGACCTTGCTCGGCGAGGCCGATATGGCCCTCGGCCGTCCTGTGCAGGCGGTGGCCGCGCTCCAGGCCGCGTCCGGTCTGCGACCGGACGATCCTGAAGTCTGGCTGCGGCTGGGTGACGTGGCCGCCTCCGCGGGCCGCGCGGACCTGGCGCGCCCCGCGTATGCACGTGCTACCTGGGCGTTCCCCGGGCACGGCGTCGAGGGACGTGCCCGAGCAGCGCTGTCGGCACTGCTCGGCAGGCCGGTCCGGGCCGGCGACATTGACGCGCAATCGAGACTGCTGCGCGGCAGGCGCCTCGCGCAGGGCGGCGAGTGGAATCAGGCTGCGGTCGAGTTCCGCGCCGTGGTGGCCGCGGCGGCAGCGGGAACAACCCCTGGCGCAACTCACCGCGCCTCGCGGAGCGTGGCCGGCGAATCCTGGTACCGCCTGGGCGAGATCTACATGCACTTCGACCTGCGCGCGGCGCACGACGCTTTCCGGCGGGCGGCCGGTGCCGGCTGGAACACACCGGGCGCCTGGTACTGGGCGGCCCTGACCGCGCGGCGGGCCGGCCTGACCGCGCAGGCGCGGGAGGCCTCCTCCGCGCTGTTGCGGTCGGCGCCGGCAGGGTCCTGGACCGCCCGCTTCTGGCTAGATGCGGGCAGGCGCGCCGAGTCCGACGGCCGAAGGCCCGAGGCCACCGCGCACTACCGCCGAGCGATCGCGGCGGCGGCGGGCTCAGGAGAAGCGGCCGAGGCGCGATGGCGACTAGGATGGGGGGCACTGGGTGCCGGGCGGCACGCCGATGCTGAGGCGGCCTTCCGCGAGGCCGCGCGGACCGCGCCATATCGAAGCGACGCAGCGCGTGCCTGGTACTGGGCCGCCAAGACCCTTGAGGCCCGCGGCCACCGGCCTGGCGACGCGTCGGCGCTTCTCCGCACGGTCGCCGCCCAGTACCCGCTCACGTTCTACGGCCAGCGCGCCAGGACCCGGCTGGGGCTGCCTGCACCATCGCTACCGCCGGCACCTTCCGCTACGCCCGATGCGCCCGAGCGCACCGTCGCGGCTCCCACCCACGAGGAGCTGGCCCGCCTGGGCCTCGACGCCGACGCCGTGGAGGCAGCAGAGGATTACCTGGATGCGCGTCCAGGCCGGCGCGATCTGCGCGATCTGCGAGTGGCGCGCGTGGTGCGCTTCCTGGCCGAGACCTGCGGCCGCATGGGCGCTGTACGCAGGTCGGTCGCGTACGCGGAAGAGGCCCTCGCCGGGGGGGTCCGTGACAAAGCCGTATGGCGGCTGGCCTATCCCAAGGCCTATTGGGCCGATGTGTCAGCCGCTGCGAAAACCGCGGGCATTGATCCCCTGCTCCTGCTTGCGCTGGTGCGCGAGGAGAGCCGCTACGATGCGCTGGCCATCTCACCCGCGCGTGCCGTGGGCCTGGCCCAGATCCTGCCGACGACCGCGCAGGCGATGACCGGCGATCCTTCGATTACCGCGCACCGGCTCAAGGATCCCTCCACCAACCTGACGCTGGGCGCCCGGTACCTGCGCCTCCAACTTGACCGGTTCGACGGCGACCTACGGCTGGCGCTGGCGGCCTACAACGCGGGACCCGGCGCGGCGCGGCGGTGGAGAAACCTGGATCCCGATCCAGACTACTTCATCGAGAAGATCGGCTACGCCGAGACCCGCGCCTACGTGCGCCGTGTGCTGGGATCGTACGGCGTCTACAGGATTGTGTGGTAGTAGGCGGCGAAACGATCCGTCATGGAAGAGATGCACGCCTACGAGCGCCTTGCCGATGCCCTGGACCGGCTTCCAAACGGCTTCCCCAGAACAGCCACCGGAGTTGAGATCCGGATCCTAAAGAAGATCTTCTCGCCCAAAGAGGCCTCCCTGGCGAGTCATCTCACAGGCATGCTGGAGTCCCCTGACGAGATCGCCCCCCGCGCCGGCCTGCCCCTGGAGGAAGCCGGCAAGCAGTTGTTCCAGTTGGCGCGACGCGGCCTGGTTTGGTTCGACAAGAAGGATGGCGTAGCACGTTTTCGGCTGGCCCCTTTCATCGTCGGCATCTATGAAGCCCAGAAGGACCTGCTGGACCACGAACTCTCGCACCTGGTGGAGGAATACCTCGTCAACGGCGGTGCTGCCGGGATCATGCAGCCGCAGCCTGCCCTGCACCGCGTCGTGCCTGCCGGGGGCGCGCTCAAGTCCGAGTGGATTCTTCCTTATGACGACGTGCGCGCATTCCTTCTGTCTGCCAGGGCATTCAACGTCCGCGACTGCATCTGTCGCCTCCAGCAGGACCACTTTGGCCGGCGGTGTGACTTCCCGTTGAACATCTGCCTCAGTTTCTCGTCGAGTGAGCGTCCTGCCCGGCCAGGGGACATCTCGCAGGAGGAGGCGCTGTCCCTCCTGGAGCGCAGCGAGGAGATCGGCCTGGTCCACACGGTCAGCAACACAATCGCGGGCGTGGGCTATGTCTGCAACTGCTGCGGCTGCTGCTGTGCCCTGCTGCGCGGGATCGCGGAGTGGGGGATCGAGAACTCGGTCGCCCACGCCAACTACTACGCGGTCATAGATCCTGAAGTGTGCGCAGGTTGTGGGATCTGCGTGACGCGCTGCCAGGTGCACGCCGTTGCCGATCAGGATGGGGTATCCGTCGTGAACCGGGAGCGTTGCATCGGCTGTGGGTTGTGCGTCACAGGATGCTCCACCGGGGCCTCCAGCCTGCAGCGCAAGCCGGAGGCGGAGATTGTTCACCCGCCTGCCGATTTCGCCGCCTGGGAGCAGGAGAGGTTACGCAACCGCGGGTTGATTGACTAGCCCGCCCTCGGACGAGGAGCGCCCGCAGGCAGTCAGGCCGGCGATTGAACCTCAAAGGAAAGCGTGCCCGCCCACGCCTCCCCTGGCTGCAGCCGCATCGGCCAGACAAACAGCAGCGAGGCGCCCTGGAAGGTGCGCTCGAAGCCGGCCTCGGAGGCCGAGACGACCTCAATCGGCACGACCCACAGGGATGCCGGCTCCTGGGCCTCGACGCGCGCGCCCACTACCATGCTCCATCCCGGGTCGCGCAGCGCAAACGCCCTCACCCCGTCGTGGCGTCCCGCATCGCCCACGCGGCGCGCGGCGCAGGATGCGACCACTGCGGCGTCAGGCCCGGTGGTCCCCCAGTTGGTCTCGATTGCAAGCTCGGCGGTCAGTACTGCCCCGCTCTGGTTCGTAATGCAGTAACCTGCCTCCAGCCCGGCCGTGCCGGGCCGGACGAGCAGCGTCTTCTCGACCCGCACGGGCGCGTGCACACCACCGACCCACACGTGACCATCGCGGGCCAGGCGCACCGAGATCTCTCCTGGCGCGTGCCGGGTCTCTGCCACAAACGGCTGGTTCACGAAGTCGCCCAGCTCACGCACTCCGCCCCGGGCAAAGGCCGCGGGCCCGCCGCCGGGCTCAAGGAAGTGGTCCAGGAAGCTCGATCGCCGGTACCAGTCGGTCGTCAGGTGCCGGTCCAGCCCCCATTCCTTCACCCGTACGCGTGAGGTGTGGATCGTCTCCACTTCTCCGGTGGCCGCGAGCACGGCCTCGCCGCGAGCCAGCGCCCTCCGCAGCATTTCGTGATAACCCTCGGGCCGGCGGGTCATCACGTTGACCAGGTTCACGCCGGCCTCGCGCACGTCCCACGCGACCACGCTGCCGCCGTCGGCAGGATCAACGGTCAGCACCTGCGCGTCGGATCCCAGCAGCACCTCGTCCTGGCCGTCACCGTCGAGATCCTCGATGCGCGCATCCACCCAACGCCGCGGCCTCCTGCCGCGGTCGGCCAGCCGCTCTGCTTCGATCAGGTGGGAGTAGTTGGCCGAACGAATGTGCCCCAGGTAGATGCCACCGAAAACCCCGTGCCAGTAGGGGCAGTTGCACTGCGCCTGCCAGAGATGGTCCAGCGCGGCATCGCGTCGCAGGCCGGGCCGCATACGCCACACCTTGCGGCTGACGCGCAGCATTGCCTTGTGCAGCGTGTTGATCTCTGGGTACTTCACCAGGAAGTGGCGCCAGTACCCGCCCCGGAGAAACGGCAGAACGTCGGCGCGGCCCTCTGCTTCGAGGTCGTGCCTGAGCGCGGGCAGCCGCGAGGCACCCTCGGGGGGCAGCGCCCACTCGGTCATCTCGTCGTAGGAGGCGGTCGGCAGGTAGACGCGGCCCTGCGGTGGGTGCTCGCGGATCCACTCCCCGGGCGGGACCACGGCCAGCCAGTCGCGGGCGCCCTCCAGCGCCGAGAAGAACGCCTCGATCCAGCCGCGTTCCCAGCACAGGACGCGCGTGCCCGGCCACAACCCGAACTTCTCGCCGTCGTCTCCCATGACCAGGATCCGATCGTCATCTGATGCCTGGCCGCGCAGCCAGGCCATCAGCGTCTCCACCGTGGCCCAGGGGATGCGGTACCGGAGCGCCTTGGCGCTGGGGAAGATGCGCAGCGGCGCGCCGACCTCCTCGGTGACGAAGTAGCCGGTCAGCTCGTCGGAGGACATACCCACGTGCTGGAAGTGCGTGTCGTCCACAATGGTGTAGGTGACGCCGGCCGCTGCCAGGGCCTTGGGCAGGTGGGGCTCCCAGACGCGCTCGGCCAGCCACAGCCCCGTGGCCTCGCAGCCAAAGAGGTCGCGCACCGCCGCGGTCATCTTGAGTATCTGGCCGTGCTTGTCCCGGTCTGGGATGATCGGCAGGATCGGCTCGTAATAGCCGCCGGTCATGATCTCCACCTGGCCGCGCGCCACAAGCGCGCGGACGCGCTCGATCAGGTCCGGATGCTCGCGGAGCAGCCAGTCCAGCAGCGGCCCTGAGTAGTGCAGCGCCACGCGCACCGCAGGGTGCCGTTCCAGCGCGCCGACCATCGGCTCGTACGCCTCGTCGTGGCCGCGCGCGAAGACCGAGTGGAAGTTGCCCACCGGCTGGTGGTTGTGCAGTGCCAGCGCCAGGGTCAGGCGCGGCGTCAAAGCCGTGCCACGAACCGACCGGGATTGAGGACGCCTTTGGGATCAAACGCCTGCTTGATCGCGCGCATGATCTCAAGCGTCCTCACGTGGGGGACGGGCGACCAGACGTCGCCCGTCGCTTTCAACTCGCGCGGCGCGCGCGCTACAAGCATGTTGCCTTGGTGGCCCGTCGCGATCTCCTTCACCGCGCCAAGCGCAGCAGCGTCGAAGCCGGCGGGATCAGCATGGATCCAGATGGTCCCACTTGCAGTGTGTGCCACGACGCCCGTTGGGTCGGGCACGGTCGAGCGCAGGCGGGCCAGCGCCGCCGGGACCTCGCCCGAGGGTACGGCGACGCGGATCGCGATGCCGTCCCCCTGCCAGCCGAAGTCGCGGATCGCCCGCCAGAGCGCGACCTCGGCCTCGCCCTCAAGAGTCTCGGCGTCGAGGGCCGCCTCCGCCGCCCATGCGGTGACATCGCGCACCTGCCGGGCCACCGCGGCCTCAAAGCCCGTCGCGCGCACCAGCAGGCCCGCGGCACTACGGCCGAGCGCGCGGGCCGCGACCGCGTCTACCACCGTGACCGCTGCCGGCAGCAGCAGCGATCCAAGCACGCGGCCGGACAGACGCAGGAGGTCAGAGGCGTCGGCGCCCCAGACCGCGACCGTGCGCGATGCCTCGGGCACCGGGAGCAATCTCAACGTCAACTCGGTCAGAACGCCCAGCGTACCCATTGAGCCGACGAGCAGCTTGCACATGTCGTATCCCGCTACGTTCTTGACGGTCTTGCCCCCTGCCTTGATGAGCGTACCGTCCGCCTGCGCTGCCCTCGCGCCGATGACCAGGTCGCGCGCCGAACCGCAATACGCGCGACGGGGACCGTTCAGGTCGGCCGCCACCGCGCCGCCCGCGGTCGCGCTCTCGGCGCGCGGGGGTTCCAGCGGGAGGAACTGACCCCCGGCAGAGATCGCGCCCTCCAGGGCGCCCAGCGTCATCCCCGCCCCTACCGCCACGGTCAGGTTCGCGGCGTCGTGCTCGACGAGCCCTGATAACCGGTCGGTCAACAGCGCGACGTGGTGGGCGCGGGGAGGATTCCCGACCTCCATCGCGGTGCCACGACCCCAGGGCACGACAGCGGCGCCGGCCTCGCCGCAGAGCCGCAGGACAGCGCCGACCTGCTCGGCGTCTCCCGGCCGAACCGCCAGGGCAGGGGTCAAGCCGTCCACGGTCCACCGGGAGGCGCCGGCAACCGTAACCCACTCCGCGCCCAGCAGCGCCTCGAACCTGGGAACCAGCGTCAGGGGGTCGGCGATCACGCGCCTGCCTCGTCCAGGAGGTCGAGCAAGTGCGCCACGCGCACCGGCACCCCGAATCGCCTGGCGCCGTAGCGAAGCTGCATCATGCAGCCGGGATTGGGTGCGACCACGACCGAAGCGCCGGTGGCGCGGATCGCTTCCATCTTCTCGGCCAGCAGCGCCTCGGAGGTCTCGGGCTGGAGGAAGTTGTAGATGCCCGCGCTGCCGCAGCAGCGGTCGGACGCGGCCATCTCCCGAAGCGTGAGGCCGGGAATCGCGGCCAGCAGCGCCCGGGGCTGCGCGCGCACTCCCTGCCCGTGTGCCAGGTGGCAGGGATCCTGATAGGTCGCTACCTGATCGGTGGCGTTGGGCGAGTTGCGCAGGCCCAGCGCGGCCAGGAACTCGCCCGTATCCCGCACGAGCAGGCTGAAGCGTTCGGCCCTTTCCCTGTAGTCCTGGTCGCCGCTGAGGAGGTGTCCGTACTCCCTCATCGCGGCGCCGCAGCCCGCGGCGTTGGTGAGGATGGCATCCACGTCGGCTGGGAAAGCGTCCACGTTCCTCCTGGCCATCGCCCGGGCGCTGGCGATCTCACCGTTGTGGATGTTCAGGGCACCGCAGCACGCCTGGTTTCGCGGGATCACCACCTCGCAGCCGTTTCGCCGCAGTACGCGCACCGTTGCTTCGTTGATCTCGGCGAAGAAGAGACTCATCGCGCAGCCCGAGAGAAATGCCACGCGCGCGCGCCGCTCGCCGATCGCGGGCAGCACTTCGGCCGCAGGCGTGTAGAAGCGCGACGACGCCTCTGGCAGCAGCGCGACGGCCCGGCGCAGGCGTCGTGGCAGCAGTCGCATTGCCAGGGCTGCCAGGCCGCTGCGCTGGAAGAACCGGATCACGGCTGCCAGTGACCGAAGCCGCCCAGGACGCGGCATCATGTGCCGCAGGGCAAAGCGCACCACCGTACGCTGGAGCGGGCGCCCCGGCGGACCCAGGACCTCGCGCGCGGCCTCTGCCACCCGGCCGTACTGCACGCCCGAAGGACACGCGGTTTCGCACGCGCGGCACGCCAGGCACAGGTACAGGTGGTCGGCCACGCCCGGGCTCACTGCGAGCCTTCCGTGCGAGGCGGCCTCGATCATGTAGATCCGTCCGCGCGGCGAGGCGGCCTCCAGGTGCGTCAGGCGGTAGGTCGGACACTGATTGAGGCAGAGCCCGCAGTGGATGCAGGTCTCAACCTCAGGGATGACCGGCATCGTCCGGATCACCGGGCCGCCTCCCCTGCCGCCCTGGCCGCTGGGATCGTCCCGTGCACCGGGCGACCGGTGGGAAATATCTTGTCAGGGTTCATCGCCCCGTCCGGATCGAAGGCCGACCTGACGCGCTTCATCGCGGCGATGTCGTCGTCCGAGTACATCCATCTCAGGTACTCCCGCTTCTCCATCCCCAGTCCGTGTTCGCCGGTGATCGTGCCGCCGACCGCGATGCAGGCCCACATTATGTCCTCGGTGGTGGCCACGACCCGCGCATACTCAGAGGAGTTGTCGTCGAACTCGAACAGCAGGTTGGGATGCAGGTTGCCGTCCCCGGCATGGAAGAAGTTGGCAACCTGGATGTTCAGGCGTGTGCCGGCCTCGGCGATCTTGCGCATTATCCCGGCCAGATGAGAGCGCGGGGCGCAAACGTCGAGCATGATCGCCTTGCGCGCAAGTTTCCCGAGCGCGCCGAAGGCGTGCTTGCGGCCCTTCCAGAGACCCATGCGGTCCGCGGCGGTGGCCGCGGTCTGGACGCGGCTGGCGCCCTGTCCGTGGCAGATTGCCTCGATCCGTTCTATCAGTACCGGCACCGATTCAGCCAGCCCCTCGACCTCGATGAGCAGGGCCGCCTCGGCGTCCTCGGGAAAGCCCGCGTGCAGCGTCCTGTTGACCGCCCGCATGGACATCCCGTCAATGATCTCCAGCGCCTCAGGGATGATTCCTGCCGCGATCACCGCCGATGCCGCCTCGCAGGCGGCATCCATGGTGTCGTAGACCGCCAGCAGCGTCCGCACCGCCTCGCGTCGCGCGAGCAGGCGCACTATGATCCTGGTTACAATGCCGAACGTGCCCTCCGAGCCGACCAGGACACCGGTCACGTCATAGCCGGGCGCGTCCAGAGCGCGGCCGCCGACGCAGGTAACGGTTCCGTCGGCCAGCACCACCTCCAGACCGAGCACATGGTTGCTGGTTACCCCGTAGGACAGGCAGTGCGGGCCGCCCGCGTTGTTGGCAACGTTGCCGCCGATCGTCGCGGCCACCTGGCTGCCCGGATCGGGCGCGAAGAACAGCCCGTAGGGTTCGAGCATGGCGGTCAGCTCGGCGTTGACCACGCCGGCTTCCACCACCGCCGTTCGGCCGACCGGATCCACATCGTGCACGCGCGTCATGCGCGTCAGCGCCACCACGACGCCGCCGCGCTCCGGGATCGCGCCGCCGGCAAGCCCGGTGCCGGCGCCCCTGGGAACTATCGGCAGCCCCCAGTCGCGCACCGCCCGCACGACCTCACAGACCTGCTGGGTGGTATCCGGAAGCACCACCAGGTCCGGCATGTGCCGGCTGACCATCAGCGCGTCCTGCTCGTAGACGATCAGGTCTTCCGGACGGTGCAGAACGTAGGCGTCGCCCACGATATCCCGCAGCCGTCGGATCAGCGGGGCAAGCGTCATGGCCCGATTATAGCCGCTGGGCCTGCTGGGCGCATCGGTAGAGGAACCTAGGAACTCCGGCCAGGAGGCCGGTTGGAGTTGGGCGAAGTCGAGAGCATGCCCGCTACCGGAGTCGCCGTCCTCGTCCTCATATCCGCCGCCGCGTGGTTCCTCGGCGGGTTCGTACCCCTGGTTGGAGCACCTGTGATCGCGCTTCTCGCAGGCGCGGCCATCCGCAACACTGTCCGCAACACTGTTGGAACGCCCACGGCGCTTGCCCCTGGGGTAGAGTTCACGCTCGGCCGTCTGCTGCGGCTGGCCATCGTCCTCTTTGGCACAACGCTGAGCTTTACCGAGGTGGTATCGCTGGGCAGCGCATCCTTTCTTGCTATATGCGCCACGATCGTCCTGGCCCTGGGACTCACCGGCCTCTTCGGCAGGTGGGTGCAGGCGCCTCCAGGGCTGGTCAGACTGATCGGTGCGGGCACGGCGATCTGCGGTGCCACGGCAGTCCTGACCGTCGGGCCGATCATCCAGGCCAAGAAAGAGGAGATCGCCTTCGCGGTCACCACGATCTTCCTGTTCAACATGGCTGCGGTCGTCGTCTATCCGCTGATGGGGCACCTCTTGGGGCTCCCGGATGCCACCTTCGGGATCTGGGCCGGCGCGGCGATTCACGACACGTCCTCGGTGATGGCCGCTTCGCTGGCCTATAGCGAGCAAGCCGGAAGGGCGGCCATGGTCGTCAAGCTTACGCGAACCTTGATGCTTGTCCCCCTCGCGCTTGTCTTCGGCCTCGTCGCGCACAGCCACCGGAGCGTCAGCGTGGCCAGGGTATTCCCTTGGTTCGTCCTGTGGTTCGTGCTGGCCACGGGCCTGAACACACTGGGGCTGTTTGATCCAAGGACGGTACGCCTGGCAGGCCTGCTGGCGAAGTTCCTTGTTATCATGGTGATGGCAGCGGTAGGCCTGAGCGCCGACCTCCGGCGGATGCGCGAGATCGGCCTTCGGCCGTTCTACGTCGGCCTCTTCGCCTCGGTGCTGATCGCCGCGGTGAGTCTGAGTCTGATCCGCTGGCTTATAGGATAGGGCGCCGGGAAGGCCGTGTGGACTGCCTGCTGCCGCTGACCGGAAGGGCCGCAGTGTGTTGGCGAGAACTCCTTGGGGCGGGGGGGAATCGAACCATGAGCAGGTCTCGCGTCCTCACCTTCGCCACAGCGGTGGCAATCCTGGGGCTGGGAGTGTGGTTGATGGCGTTGAACCCTTGGCAGGATGAGTCGGGAGCCGCCGGGCCCTCCGGCGAGCGGGTGAAGCTGCCCGCGCCGCGCACGGACGGCGACACCTCGGTCGAGCAGACGCTGCAGCGGAGGAGGTCGGTCAGGGAGTACCGGGACGCGCCACTGTCCCTCGCCGAGATCTCGCAGCTCCTCTGGGCCGCGCAGGGCATCACCGAGCCCAGGGAGTCGCGCAGGACAGCACCCTCGGCGGGTGCTACATATCCGCTCGAGGTCTATCTCGTCGGCGGGAACGTGGCCGGACTGCCGAAGGGAGTCTACAAGTACAGGCCCCTGGACCACGAGATCGCCCGGGTGAGGGAGGGCGACGTGCGCAGGGAGCTGGCGGCCGCGGCGTTGGGACAATCCTGCGTCGAGCAGGGCGCCGTTGCGCTGGTCTTCTCTGCCGTGTACGAGCGCACAACCAGGCGGTACGGCGAGCGGGGTATACGGTACGTGCACATGGAGGTCGGGCACGCCGCCCAGAACGTGTACCTGCAGGCGGTCTCCCTGGGGATGGGCACGGTCGTTGTTGGGGCGTTCGACGACGACCGGGTTCGGAGGATCGTGGGAATGTCCGAGGGCGAGCACCCGCTGTACATCATGCCCGTGGGCAGGAGATGAGCCGGGTGAAGAGCGGGGTCTCTAGCTTCCTGGGCCGGCTTGTTCTAAGCACTTCACCAGGCGCATCAGCGCGAGGTTCACCGGCGTCGCAACTCCCAGCCGGGCTCCTTCCCTGACGACGGCACCGTTGATCACATCGATCTCGGTCTGACGTTCCATCTCCACATCCTGCAGCATCGAGGACCTGTTGTCCCCGGTCCGACGGGCCACATCCCGGACGTGCGCCCAGGGATCCTCCAGCGGCACCCGCACGCCGGCCCGGCCGGCCACGGCGAGGCCTTCATCCACCGCCTCCTTCATGATCTCGACCGCTTCGGGCATCTCTAGCAGCCGCCCATTCCGCACACGCAGAATGGCGGTCAGCGGGTTGATGGCGATGTTGACGAGCAGCTTCGCCCATATCACGCCCTGCACGTTGTCGCTGGCAGACGCATGGAGCCCGGCGTCCGTAAACGCCTCCACGAGGCATCGCAGCCGATCCGTGGGCGCGCCGTCCAGTTCCCCGATCAGGGTCTCGCCTGAGCCGGCATGGTGGATGCGTCCGGCCCCGAGCACATTGGCCCCCTGACCCGTGGTCCCTGCCATGAGATGGCTCCTGGGTACCTCCTCAGCCAGGGCGTCAACATTCCCTAGCCCGTTCTGGAGAGTCAGGACCACCGTGCTCGGAGCGAGGAGCGGGGCAAGCGAGGCGGCGGCCTGCCTCGTGTGGTAGGACTTCACGAACACCAGCACCAGGTCGCACGGGCCGACGGATCGGGGATCGGTGACGGCCCGCGGCCGCACGACCCGTTCCTCGCCGTTGGGCTCCACAATGCGCAGCCCCTGGCGCGCGATGGCGTCCGCGTGCCCGGTTGCTGTGTCCACGAGCCAGACCTCGTGCCCGGCGGCCGACAGATATCCCCCGAACAGGGACCCCATGGCTCCCGCGCCTATCACGCACACCTTGAGCTGCCGCGCCCCTCCTGCCTCCATCGCAATCACCCGATTCCCAACCGCCTCCCTCAGGGGCAGCGTGTCACCTCAAGAGGCCGGCGCGCACAAGCCCTTCCCTCAACTCCCTGGCCTGTTCGGCATCCATGGGGTAGCAGTGCTCGGGAGCTGGAAAAGCCCTTTCCCGGACCTCCACGGCAAACTGAGCCAGTGATTCGCGGCAGGCCGCGCCAAGATTAGCGTACCGTTTGACGAACTTCGGAACAAACCGCTCGAACAGCCCCAGCATGTCGTGAAGGACGAGCACCTGTCCGTCACAATCCGGACCGGCACCGATGCCTATGGTGGGAACGCCTACGGCCTCCGTGACCATCTTCCCCACAGGTGCGGGAACCGCCTCCACCACCATGGCGAAGACACCGGCCTCCTGCAGGGCGAGCGCGTCCTCCACCACGGCCTGCGCAGAATCCATGGTCTTCCCCTGCACCCTAAACCCTCCAAGCTGAGAAGCGCTCTGCGGCGTCAACCCGATGTGGCCCATCACCGGGATTCCGGCCCGCACGATGGCCTGAACAGCCGGCGCTGTGCGCCTGCCGCCCTCCAGCTTCACGGCGTCCATCCCCGCCTCTTTCAGGAAGCGGCCGGCGTTCTCGACAGCCCGTTCGGCGGACACTTCGTATGAGAGGAACGGCATGTCTCCCACAAGGAACGTGTTCTGGGCACCTATCGACACTGCCCGCGCCATGATCAGCATCTCTTCCATGGTCACCGGGACGGTGTTTTTGTAGCCCAAGGTCGTCATCGCGCCCGAATCGCCCACAAGGATCATGTCAATGTCCACCGAGTCAACGAGCGACGCGAAGGCGTAGTCGTATGCCGTTACCATTGTGATCCTGCGGCCTGAGCGCTTCCGCTCCAGGAAGTCAGGAATCGTGCCCTTCTTCTTCCGCGGCGTCTCCACGTCAGCACCTCCTCGTTCCATTTGGAGCCGCTTCCTCCCCCAGGAAGTACACGATCGCGGCGGCGTACAGCCGGGCCGCCTCCACCAGCTCGCCGACCTCCACGTATTCGTCAACCTGATGCGGGATCTGCCGGTTCCCGGGGCCGATGGTCACAACGGGGATACGGGCCCACGCGTGCAGAAACGTCCCGTCGGTTGAGCCGGGAACGCCTCCGTACCGGGGCTCCCGGCCCAGCGACTCCCGAAAGGCCCGCTCGATGGCCCGCACAATGGCATCCCGCGGAGTGGTCTCCGTCCAGGGGCGGTCTTCGACCAGCTCCACGGTTACCCTCACGCAGGGGTCGTCGGCCTGCGCGGCATTCGCGAGGTCACTGATGGCGCGGTGCAGGTTGGCGTGATCCTGGCCTGGGATCGTCCGCACATCCACCGTCACGCGCGCCTCGCCGGCAATCACGTTGAACTGCGGCTCTCCGTGCGCGGGCGCGCGAAACGTGGTAGGCGTGATGTGGGGCAGGCCCAGGTAGGGATCGCGTTCATGACCCTCCTGCTGACGGCGGTCCTCCTCCGAGAGCAGGGTGACGAACCTCGCGGCCGCCGGAATGGGGTTGGCGCCGGCATAGGGCATCGCGCCGTGGGCCATCTTGCCCGTGAAGGAAACCAGCACGCGCATGGCGCCCTTCTGACGCAGACAGATCTCGTTCTCCTCCGGCTCACAGACGATCGCGCCGTCGAACCCTTGCGCGTGCCCGTCGCGGATGAAGGACTTGATCCCCAGCATCATGCCTTCCTCGTCGGCCACCGCTGCAATCCGAATGCGGCCGGGCAGGTCGGGCGCCGCTCTGCGCACCGCGTCGAGGGCGCACACCGCGGCGGAGAGCCCTCCCTTCATGTCCGCGGCCCCGCGGCCATAGATGCGGCCGCCCGAGATCTCGGCATCGAAGGGCGGATGCGACCATGCGCTGCGGTCGCCCTCGGTTACAACATCGGTGTGCCCTTCTAGGATGAGGCCCCTGCCCCACCGGAGGGAGGTCCAGTCGGCAATAACGTTGGGGCGGCCCGGGGCCGCCTCTTGCACCGAGACCCGAAACCCGAGGCGGGAGAGATGCCCTGCCAGGTATGCCGCCACCGCCGTCTCGTTGCCCGCCGGATCATCGGGACGGTACACGCTGGGGATCCTGACGAGTTCGCGCGTGAGCCGCACCACCTCGTCAGCGTTCACCGCCGCGGCCGCCTTCCCGGCCAGGACGTTGGCTGCGCCGGAGCCGAAGCGCGGCGGCGCGCTCTCCACTACCGCTGTCCCTGCCGCAGGCGCGGGTCGAGCAGGTCGCGCAGGCCGTCGCCCATCAGGTTCCATCCAAGGACCGTGGAGGCGATCGCAGCGCCCGGCCAGACTGCCATCCACGGCCTGACGAAGAGCACGTCGCGGGCCTCCAGCAGCATTCCGCCCCAGCTCGGGGTCGGCGGCTGCGTCCCTAGGCCCAGGTAGGAGAGAGCCGCCTCGGCCAGCACCGCGCCCGAGAAGGCGACCGTGGCCTGGATCAGCAGCGGCCCGGCGATGTTGGGCAGGATGTGGGATGTCACTATGAAGACGTCCTTCGCACCCAGCGCCCTGGCTGCCAGCACGAACTCCTGGCCGCGCACCGCCAGCGTCTGCGCGCGGGACAGGCGCGCGAACACGGGTATCAGAACAACGCCGATCGCAATCATGGTCTGGATGTGCCCGGGCCCCAGCGCGGCCACCACCATGATCGCCAGCAACAAGGATGGAAAGGCCATCAGGCCATCTATGACCCGCATGAGAATGGCATCCACCCGGCCGGCCCGGTACCCCGAGAGAAGACCGATGCTCGTCCCGGCTCCGGCGCCGATGGAAACCGCCACGACGCCAACCGTTACCGCTACCCGGCCTCCGTAGAGGATCCTGCTGAGCACATCGCGGCCCAGCCGGTCCGTGCCCAGCAGATGGCCGGGCCCTGCAGGGAGAAGCCGGCGGGGAGGATCTATGGCCGTCGGATCGTGCGGCGCCAGGGCCGGCGCCAGCAGCGCGGTAGCCGCGACAAGCAGGACCAGCGCGCCGCCGATCAGCAGGGGCAGGTTGTAACGCCGGCGGCGGGCGGCGGCCATCAGTCGTAGGTAATGCGCGGATCCACCACGGCGTACAGCAGATCCACCAGCAGGTTGAGCAGCGCGAACATGATGGCGATGGTGATGACCACGCCCTGCACTATGAGCAGGTCGCGGGAGAATATCCCGTGCAGGAGCAGGCGGCCCAGCCCGGGCAGGCCAAAGACCTGCTCTATCACGATGGCGCCGCCCATCAGGTACCCAAGTTGCAGCCCGGCCACGGTCAGCACTGGGATGAGCGCGTTGCGCAGCACATGGCGGCGCACGACGTACGCCTCGACCAGGCCCTTGCTTCGGGCGGTGCGCACGTAATCCCTGTGCAACTCGTCCAGGGTGGCGGCTCGGCTCAGGCGCACCAGCGCGGCGGCCCGCTCGGTGCCCAGCGCCAGCGCCGGCAGGAACAGGTGCCGCCCCCACTCAATCGGGTTCTTGCTGAGCGCAACGTAGCCCTGCAGCGGGAAGATGGGAAGCGCCGCTGCCAGCCCCAGTATCAGCAGTATGCCCATCCAGAACGCCGGCACCGCCAGGCCGGCCTGCGAGCCGGCCAGCACAGCCAGGTCCACCACTGACCAGGCCCTCCGGGCGGCCATCACGCCCAGCGGGAGAGCCACCACGATCGCGATGAGCATGGCGGCGCCGGCGACCGAGGTCGTGACAGGCAGCCGGGCCAGGATGAGACGCGCGACCGGCTCCCTGTAGCTGACCGACATCCCGAGGTCGCCGCGCGCCAGGTGGCCGAGCCATTCCAGGTACCGCAACGCCAGGGGCCGGTCGAGGCCGAGTTCGCGACGCAGTTGCGCCAGGTCCTCCTGGCGCGCGTCCACGCCCAGCATGATCTCCGCGATGTCTCCGGGCACGACCTGGAGCGCGAAGAAGGTGACGGTGGCGACCACGAGAACCGTGGGCGCCACCGCGAGCAGCCGTCGAACGACGAACGGCATCTACTTCGTGGTCTTGCGGAAGTCGTATGTGTCGACGGCGTAGACCTGCCGGAAGTCTCGGACGCCCGCGCGGGTCGCAACGTACCGCGCCGGGCTTCCGAGGATCACCATCATCGCCTCCTCTGTCATTATCTTCAGGGCCTCGGCGTAGATCCGCCTGCGGAGATCCGGGGTTGAGGTGATGCGGCCGGCATGGATCAGGTCAACGACCTTCTGGTTGTCGTAACGAATGTAGTTCCTCGCGGGGTCGCCCCAGCCCACCAGGCGGCCCTCCGGATCGAGCTTACCGGTATGTCCTATGACGGTGAGATCGTACTCGCCGCCGCCGAAGACGCGGGAGAGCCAGAAGGCCCACTCCACGACGCGTGGGCGCGCCGTGATGCCGGCCCTCGCCAGCATGGCCTGGACCAGCTGCCCGGCCTCGACGTGCATCGGGTACGGCTGCGGCAGCACGAGGTCGAGGGTCAGACCGGCGCCGTGCCCGGCCTCCGACAGCAGCCGGCGCGCACGCTCGGGGTCAAACGGGTACGGGTCCCCCAGGTCGACCCAGAAGGGACTCGTGACATCCATGAACACCGCGGAGGTCCGCGAGTCAGTCCCGTAGGCCGTCCTGAGCACCTGCCTACGGTCTATTGCGTGCCACAGCGCGCGCCGCACGCGCACGTCGCGCAGCGGCCCCCGGCTGTTGTTGACCGCGACCACGTTGACCAGGCTGGTGAGCTGCGTGATGACCCTGACGTCCGGGTTGGCGCGGACGCGGGGCAGGTCGTCCGGATTGATGTTGTCCACGGCGTCGAACTCGCCCGACAGCACCCCGGCGACCTTCACTGCCTGCTCTGGAACGAATCGAATGAACACCTCGCGCAGCCTGGGCTGGCCGCTAATCCAGTAGCCGTCGAAGCGCGCCAGCCGGATGAACGAGTCGCGCTGCCATTCACCCAGGGTGAACGGGCCGGTGCCGACGGGCTTGGTGCCGAACTCGTGCTTGCGGGCGATCAGGTCGGCGGGAAGAATCGCTCCCCATCCTTCGGCGAGGGCGGCGAGAATCGGCGAGAACCGCTCCGCCAGCACGATCCTGACAGTCAGCGGGTCCACGACCTCGACGGCGCGGATCGGCCCGATCTGGAGACGCCGGGGCGATCGCGTGGCCGGGTCGAGGATCCGCTCCAACGTCGCCTTGACGTCTGCGGCGTCGAGAACCTTGCCGTGGTGGAAGCGCACGCCCGGCCGCAGCTTGAACGTCCAGGTGATGCCGTCGGGGGAAACGGTCCACGACTCGGCGAGGGCCGGGACCAGCTTGCCCTCGTCGTCGGGCTCGACCAGCGTGTCATACAGGCTCTTCATCACCATGAAGCTCAGGGTTGCCGCCGTGCCGTGGGGATCCAGCGTGTCGGGCCCCCCTGACAGCGCAAACGTGAGGCGATCTCTGGGTGCCTGGGCGCTCGCCGGAACGCCTGCGGCCGCCAGGGCGGCGGCCAGCGCCAGCACGGTCAGCTTCCACGCCCACCGGGTGGTCCTCAGATCGTGCGCGGTTCGGCTCTTCATGGCTGTCCCCTCCTCGACAGGAGATCCTTCGAGATACGCTCGAGTGACTTCCGGGATGACTCAAGAGACGCGGTCTCGACGATGATGTTCTGGGCTGATTCGGGCAGGTCGCGGGCAAGGTCCACGACCCGGGTAATGTCCCCGTCGCCCCACGCCAGGTGATCGTCGTGCCATCCGTGGTTGTCGCTTACGTGGATGTGCACTACGTCGTTGTCCTGCAGCATCGCCTTCAGACAGTTGCCGCCGGCCAGATAGGCGTGGCCGATATCCAGGCACAGCCGCAGCGACGGGTGGTTCACCTGATCGAAGATGCCCCGCAGCTCGTCGTACTGCACACCGTAGGAGAAAGGCATCGGCGGCACGCCGTCGGCAATGGATACGGCCGGCATGTTCTCCAGGTACACCTCGACGCCTGCGGCCTCGGCCGCCTCGGCGACCCGGCGCAGCGACTCGACGGCGTACGGAAGCCCGCGGTCGCGAGGGAAGACCTCCTTGTATGGCGGAATGCCGGGATGCACAACGACCCCGCGGGCGCCCAGCCGCGCCGCCTCGCCCACTGTTGCCAGCACCTGCCGAACCGACTCCTCACGGATGCCGGGGTTCGTGCTGGCCATGTTGATCCCCAGGATCGGCATGTGCAACCCGAGCAGCGGCCCGCTGTTCCACGGCACCGGCGCCGGCCAGGCATGCGGGCACTCGCACATGACCTCCACGCCGACGCCCATGCCGTCGAGCTCTGCCTCGACGTCCTGCAGCAGCTGCCTTACGGCGGCGAAGCTCGATACGCCTATCCTCACGGCCACCTGCTCACCTCCGGCGAGCTGAATGACGCACTGACAGCCGCGAACACGCCGGTCACCCGCATCCGGCAAGATCTGTGTGTCCCGGGATTCCGCCGAGCCCCCTTGCCGCGCGGACGGCCCGGCGCACAGACTCGGCGACCGTCTCGGCCGCCGCCTCACCGATCTGGATCAACTCCTGAGATTGCCCCACGCCGATCTCATGCCGACCCGTCGCCAGGACGAACACCGTATCGCCGTCGTAGAGCGTGTGTGAGGGGACGATCGCGCGTGAGAGCCCCGCGTGTCCCTGGACCGCCAGGCGCCAGGCCTGAGCCTTGGACAGAGCCGCGGTGGTAACAATGACGGCCAACGTGGTGTTCCCGCCGAACGGCATGCCAGGCGCGCCCCGGAGCAGCACTTGCGATGTGCCCGCGCACCGGCCGTCGGGCCCGCGGGCTCCTGCCAGAATCTCGCCAGTGCCTTCGTCCACCACGTCGCCGTAGGCGTTTACCACCACCAGCGCGCCTACGGATGGGCCGCCGGGCAGGCGAACGCACCAGGACCCGACGCCGCCTTTCATCGCACGATCCATGCCCAGCGCCTTGCCCACGGTCGCGCCCGCACCGGCGCCAACGCTGCCTTCATCCACCGGCTCTGCCGTGGCCCGCACGCAGGCTTCGTATCCCATGGCGGCGTCGGGGCGCGCGCGCGGATCGCCGATGGCGAGATCGAAGATCACGGCGGACGGCACAATCGGAACCCGCGCCACCACGGCATCGAACCCGATCCCGCGCTCTTCGAGATACCTCACCACGCCGTCGGCGGCGGCCAGGCCAAAAGCGCTCCCGCCTGCCAGAAGCACTGCGTGGGCGTGTTGGACGAAGGCTCCGGGGTGCAGCAGATCGGTCTCGCGCGTGCCCGGCGCGGCTCCGCGCACCTCACCGCTGGCGACGGCTCCGGCCCCGCAGAGCACGGCGGTGCAGCCGGTAATGCCCACCGGGTCGGTGACATGGCCTACGCGGATGTCGGGGATATCGGTGAGTGACGGCACGGCGTGCTGGCTCCCGCCTGCGGCCTCCGCGGTGTGCATGAAGAAGCCCGGGGTCTCGATGCTGGCTTCCTGGCCTGGATTCAGTATACGGTCGAACATCTGGCCATGGCAACCCGGCGAATCGCGCCGCCTGAAACGATGCTGAGCTCCTCTCCCAGGATCCGACCTTCCGGCCGATCGGGTCGGGGATTTGGCCCGGGACGAGAACCTCGCCCGGCTGGCCGCGCTCAACCGGGAGTTGATTGCGCGGGTGGAAGCCATGGAGTCCTCACGGCGGGTGGTGCTTGACATCGAAAGCACCGATTCTAGACGGAAACGGCCGGGTAGGAAGATTGCTGATTACCCTGTTCCTGGTCGAGCGGAAGGTGCTGACGAAGCCGCTCCTGGACCTGAGCGCCTTCTTCGAAGCGACGCGGCAAGAGTACTACGGCCGCCTGCTGGGCGTCAGCGAACGCGGGGAATGGAAGGCCTGGCTCGAGTACTTCCTGACAGGCGTGACCCTGCACGCCTCCCGTCAAGAACGCCGGCCGCGGTGATTGATCTGCTTGCCGAAAACCCGTATTGCACGATCAAGCGGGTGGCGAGACGTCTGAACGTGGCCTACACCACGGCGCAGCGGGCTGTCGAGCAGCTCGAGTCGCTCTCAATCCTCTCGCAGGTGGGAGCGACGAAGCGCGATCGTGTGTTCTGCGCCAGGGCGCTGATGGGCATTCTGGATGAGCCGGCCATGCTGCGCCCTGGGGAGGAGCGCTGACTCTTAGCGCCCCTGGCTGGCCATCACCACCAGCACCGCCACCTCCATCGGCCCGTGCGCGCCCAGCACCGGAACCAACCCGATGTCAGCGCTGCGGCTGGGTCCGGTGATGAGAACCAGCGCCGACGGCAGCGGGTCGCTCCGCTCCAGGAGCGTGGCCAGTTCCGGCACGATGCGGTCGGACCTCAGCACCGCCAGGTGTAGCGGAGCCAGCAGGGACGCCGCCTGCGGCTTGCCCGGACCGGTGGAGATGACCAGCGACCCGGTCTCAGCCACGCCCCACTCTGCCCTGGTGATCCCGATCTCGGCCCCAGCGAGCGTCTCAAAGGATCCCCGAGGGTCGAGGACCTCCACTCCCTCGGCGAGCAGCCGATCCCTGATCGGATCCATCTCAGGAGTGTCCCACAGCGCGGCGCGTTGCACGCGCCGCTCCCTACACAACGCCACCGCCCGCTCGACCGCCTCATCGTAGGTGCCGACGGTGATTACCGACATGCCTACCTGCTCGGCCCTCTCGATGAAGAGCGCCATCGGATCGGCAGTGGGGTTATCGCCCGGGGGAACCGGCCGGTTCATCGGGGTCCCCCCTGCCGCGACTTCCACCACGCGCGGAAGGGCGTCGAGGCAAGGGCCGGCGCGGCGCGGTGCGCGGTCCACCCTGACAGCGGGTACGGCAGACGCTCGATCTTGCCTCCACGCGCTACAAGACGCTGCGCCAGGCGTCCCAGGTCTCCTGCCAGCATGAATCGCGCAGGGCTGCGCATGAAGAAGGTCCACGCGCCCACGAGCATCCTGTCCCGCCAGGGCGCAAGCCCGGTTCGCACGGCCCGCGCCCGAAGCTCGACCAGCATCCCGGGCAGGTCAATCTTCACCGGGCAGACGTCGGCGCACGCCCGGCACAGTGTGGACGCGAACGGCAGGTCGCGGGCCCGCTCCATCCCCTCGTAGGCAGGTGTCAGCACGGCGCCTATCGGACCGGCATAGACCGACCCGTAGGCGTGACCGCCAGCGTGCCGGTAGACAGGGCACTCGTTCTGGCACGCGCCGCACCGGATGCACCGCAGCGCCGTGCGCAGGCCTGGGTCGGCCAGCAGGCGCCTCCGGCCGTTGTCCAGGATGACCAGATGCAGTTCCTCGGGACCGTCGGTCTCACCGGCCCGACGCGGCCCGGTGAGCAGCGACACGTAGACGCTTGCACGCTGGCCTGTGCCGCTGCGGGCGAGTATCCGGAGGAAGACGCTGAGGTCCGCCATTCGTGGCAGAACCTTCTCGATCCCCATCACGGCCACGTGGATGCGCGGCCGGGCGGTCGTGAGTCGGGCGTTGCCCTCGTTCTCGACGATCACCAGCGTGCCGCTCTCCGCTATGGCGAAGTTGACGCCGGTGATCCCCATCTCGGCCGCCAGGAACTCGGCGCGCAGCACCTCCCGCGCCACGCGGGCCAGCTCCTCAGGCCGCTCGTAGCGCGGGACGCCCAGCTTCCTGACAAAAAGGTCGGCGATCTCCTCTGTGGGCTTGTGGATCACGGGTGCAATCAGGTGGCTGGGCCTCTCGCCGGCCAGTTGCACCACGTACTCGCCCAGATCGGTCTCGACCACGCGGGCACCCGCCGCCTCCAGCGCCGCATTGAGGGAGATCTCCTCGGTGGTCATGGACTTGCTCTTCACGATCCGGCGCACTCCGCGCGAGCGGGCCAGGTCCGTGATGATCGCGCGCGCCTCCGCGGCGCCGGAGGCCCAGTGAACTGTGCCGCCGAGCGCGGAAACCTGCGACTCCAGTTGCCGCAGGTACGACTCCAAGTTCGCCAGCACGTGGTCCTTTATCCCGGCCGCGGTGCTGCGCAGGGATTCCCATTCGGGCAGTTCGGCCACGACGTCGGCCCGCGCCTTGCGGGACGCCGGCATGGCCTTGCCCATCTGGCGTTGCAGCGACGCGTCCCGCAGCGCCCGCTCGACGTTGCGGATCAGGTCGATCCGGGGCGGACGGTTCGTCATCACGATCCCGCCAGGATCTCTGCCAGGTGCAGCGCGCGCACGCGGCTGCCCCGGCGGGAGAGTCCACCGGAGATGTGCATCAGGCAGCTTACGTCCGTGGCCGTGACCACCTCGGCGCCGCTGGCCTCGATGTTGTCGAGCTTGACGGAGAGCATCGCGCCGGAGAGCGCCGCGAACTTGATCGAGAAGAACCCTCCGAACCCGCAGCACTGGCCGGCGTCAGGAAGTTCCACCAGGCGCAGATCACGCACCGCCCGGAGCAGGCCGAGCGGCTCTTCCCGCAGTCCCAGCCCACGCAGGCCGTGGCAGGACGGGTGGTAAGTGACGGTGGCGGGAAAACGGGCGCCCAGGTCGTCAACGCCCAGCACGCGAACCAAATACTCGCTCAGTTCATATGTGCGGGAGGCGACGGACCGCGCCAGAACACCCAGCGCCGGCTCATCGCGAAACAGGTGCGGGTACCACTCGCGCACCATGTCCGCGCAGGAACCCGACGGCGCCACGATGGCCGGCGCATCGGCGAACACGTCCAGGAACCGCCGCCCCAGTACGCGCGCCTCTTCCTGGAACCCGTTGTTGAACGCCGCCTGGCCACAGCAGGTCTGTTCCGCCGGAAACGCCACGGCGCAGCCGGCGCGTTCCAGCACGCGCACCGTGGCCTCGCCCACGCGCGGGTAGAGTTGGTCAACCAGACAGGTGACGAAGAGCGCTACCGGCTTCACTGTCTCCGGTCGCTATCTCACAGGAATGCCGCTGCCTCAGCAGAAGCGGCTCCCTTCGGCAGCCGGACTCCCTCGGCTGATAGGACCGCCTCCAGCGCGCCGAGAAGCAGCAGGACCCAGCGCGGCTGGCTCGAGTGTCCCATCAGGCCGATCCTCCAGATCTTGCCCCGCAGCGGTCCCAGCCCGCCGGCTATCTCGATCCCGTACTCCCGCAGCAGGCGCGTGCGCACCCTAGCATCGTCCACGCCTTCGGGTATGGTAACGGTCGTGATCGTGGGCGACCGGTCGGGCTCGGAGGCCAGCAGCCCCAGGCCCATGGCCTGAAGCCCGGCCCAAAGGGCGCGGGTGTTGCGCCAGTGGCGCGCCACCCGGGCCTCCATTCCCTCCTCCACGACGAGCCGCAGCGCCGCGCGCATCGCGTAGATCTGCTGAACAGGCACGGTGTGGTGATATGCGTGCGCGGGTCCCCAGTACTTCCACAGGCCCTCGAGATCCAGGTAGAAGGCGGCGGGCGCGCTCCGGCCGCGTGTGCGTGCGTGCACCGTCAGCGGCGCCATTCCAGGAGGCGCGCTCAGGCACTTCTGGGATCCGCTGTAGCAAGCGTCAATGCCCCATCCGTCCACCGGCAGTTCGGCTCCGGCCAGCGAGGCGACCGCGTCCACCAGGAACGTCGCACCGTGCTCGTGCGCCACGCGGGCCAGATCGGTCAGGGGCTGCAGCACCCCGGTTGAGGTCTCGACGTGCACCACGGCCACGCAGGCTATCCCTCGGCCCCCGGGAGGCGACGCCACCGCGCGCTCGAGATCGGCCGCGCTCACCGGACGGCCCCAGGGCGCTTCGACCCTGACCACCTCGGCGCCGATCCGGGTCGCGATCTCGACGATGCGATCGGCGAAGAACCCGGCGGTGCAGACGGCCAGCCCCTCGCCCGGCTTCACCATGTGCAGCAGCGCCGCTTCCATCCCGGCGGTGCCTGTGCCCGAGATCGGCAGCGCCAGCTCGTTCTCGGTCTGGAACACGCGGCGCAACAGCCCGACGGTCTCGTCGAGAATGACGAGCATGTCGGGATCCAGGTGTCCAAGCAGTGGCTGCGCAAGCGCCTCGGTCACCTCCGGGGGTAGCAGGCTCGGCCCGGGACCAAGGAGGATACGCTCGCCGGGAGTTGTGCTCATCGCTGCCTCCTTCAGGAATGTGCGGCGGTGCGTCGCCGTGGTCTATCCCGACACTATTCATTCTCCCCGCCCGGCGCCAACACCTCGGCGCCCGGCTTCATGGCGCACTCGCGCAGGAACCGCGCGCCCTGCTCGGGCACCACCGGGTTGATGTAGAACCCCGACCCCCACTCGAACCCGGCGACCTGGGTCAGCCGCGGCATGATCTCAAGGTGCCAGTGGTAGAAGTGCCCGGCTTGGTCGGTGTAGGGCGCGGTGTGCACGATGAAGTTGTACGGTGGGTTGTTCAGGCACGAGTGAAGGGCGCGCAGCGTCTTTCGGAGTGCATCAGCGAACGGCAGTACGTCGCCCTCGCTCAGCCCCCCGAACGAGGCCCGGTGCTCCTTGGGCATCAGCCACGTCTCGAAGGGGAAGCGGGCCGCGTAGGGCTGCAGCGCCACGAACCGTTCGTTCTCGAAGATCACCCGTTCGCGGGACGCCAGTTCCTGCTCGATCAGGCGACAGAAGACGCAAACAGCGTTACGACCGAAGTACCGCTCCGCCACCTCCAGCTCCTCGGCCGCGCGCTTGGGGATGACCGGCAGGGCGATGAGCTGCGAGTGCGGGTGGGACAGCGATGCGCCCGCGGTGCGGCCGTGGTTGCGGAAGAGCAGCGCGTACTCGAACCGTTCATCGCCGTCCAGGTCGCGGTACCGGTGCAGGTAGGCCCTGACCACGTTGGCCACCTCACGGACCGGCATCAGGCCGAGGTGGGTGTGGTGGTCGGTCGTCTCGATGATGACCTCGTGCGCGCCAACCCCGTCCATTCGCGTGAACATGCCGGCGCTGCTGCGCGCGGTGTCGCCCTCTATGCGCAGGGCCGGGAACTTGTTGGAGACGACCCGCACCTGCCATCCGGGCGTGTTGCGTGCCGTGCCGGGGTCTCTTATTGCAAAGACCTCGGGCGGCGTCCGGTCCTCACGCCCTGAACAGAACGGACAGCGCTCCAGGTCGTTTACCTCCACCGGCGGCGTCGAGAAATCGGTAGGCCGCGCCGCCCGCTCGGTGGCGATGATCACCCAGCGGCCGGAGATCGGGTCGGTGCGCAGTTCAGGCAAGACCGTTCACCTCGCTTGGAAGATGTGCTGGCTCAGAACGGGCGCTCCGCGGCCCGCCGGACGGTGGCCTCGTACAGATCGAGATACCGTCCGGCAACGCTGTCCCACGAGAAGTCCGCCCGCATCCCAACCTGCTGCAGCGGCCACCAAACGCCCGGGTCGCGATAGGCGGCGACGGCACGTTCGATTGCCTCCACCAGCGCCTCCGGGGTGTAGTCGTCAAAGACGAACCCGTTGGCGCGCCCCAGGTGCAGGTTCTCGGGCATGGCGTCCACAATGCTGTCCGCCAGCCCGCCGGTGCGACGCACCACAGGGGGCGTGCCGTACCGAAGACTGTAGAGCTGGTTGAGGCCGGAGGGCTCGAAGCGTGAGGGCATCAGGAAGATGTCGGCGCCTGCCTCGATCCTATGCGCGAGCCCCTCATCGAACCCTATGATGGCTCGCAACTGCTGGGGGAACCTGGCGGACGCGGCCCGGAACGCTTCCTCGAAGGCGGGCTCGCCGGTGCCGAGGATGACCACCTGCGCGCCGGTCGCGAGGATCGCATCCAGCGCGGCGGCCACTAGGTCGAACCCCTTCTGGGGAGCCAGCCGGGCAACGGTTCCGATCAGGGGCGCGTAGGGCTGGACCGGCAGCCCCATCTCCTGTTGAAGCGCCGCCTTGCATCGGGCCTTCCCGGTGAGGTCGCCGGCGTGATACCGGGCCGGGATGTGCGGATCCACGCCCGGATCCCACTGCGCGTAGTCCACGCCGTTCAGTATCCCGAACAGGTCGGCCGAACGCGCACGGAGCAGCCCGTCCAGCCCCATTCCAAACTCCTCGGTCTGGATCTCCCGGGCGTAGGTCTCGCTCACCGTGCTCAGGGCGTGCGAGTACACCAGGCCCGCCTTCATGATGTTGACATTCCCGTAGAACTCCAGGCCGTCCGGCGAGAAGGTCTCCGGCGGCAGGCAGACCAGCGGAAACTGCTCGCGTGGAAAGATCCCCTGGTGGGCCAAGTTGTGCACTGTAAACAGGGTCGGAAGAGGGTTGCGGTGTGCCCGTAGGTAGGCAGGGATAAGCGCCGCGTGCCAGTCGTGGCAATGCACCAGGTCCGGCTTCCAGGTGTTGTGCATCAGCCCCAGCGCGGACTGGCAGAAGAAGGCAAACCGCACCAGGTTGTCCTCGTAGTCCCGCCCCACTTCGCCGTAGAGGCCGGCGCGGTCATAGAGGGAGGGCTGTTCCAGGAAGTAGTGCGGCACGCCGTCGGAGGGAGTGCCCGTCCAGACAGCGCCCTCGATCGCGGTCCCGCCGATGACGCTGTATACCTGCTGCACCGGCTCGAGCCCGTTGCGGTCTACGCCGCGGTAGCGCGGCATCACCACCCGCACGTCCAGGCCCTTGCGGCGCAGCGCCGCGGGCAGGGCCCCGGCCACGTCCGCGAGCCCTCCGGTCTTCGCGTACGGCACCGCCTCTGACACGCAGAACAGAACCTTCATGGATGGCCTGCCCTCACTTTGTCCCCTGCGCAGGCCCGATCAGCCCCAACCACAGGTCGTTGACATTCGTGTTCGTCGGTCCACTGATGATCAGATCGCCCAACGCGTCAAAGAACGCATAGGCGTCGTTGTTGGCCAGAGCCGCGACCGGGTCGAGCCCCATGGCGCGGGCCCGCGCCAGCGTTGTACCATCGGCCACCGCGCCCGCGGCATCGGTGGGCCCGTCGGTCCCGTCGGTCCCGAACGCGGCCACCAGCGTCTGCGGGATGCCGGCGATGATCTCGACGGATGCCAGCGCCAGTTCCTGGTTGCGACCTCCACGGCCCGTGCCTCGCACCGTCACCGTGGTCTCGCCGCCCATGATCAGGCATACCGGCCCTGGCCGCGACTTCCCTGCGGCCCGCTCGTCGCGCACCTGCGCGCCGAACCGCGCCCCCACCTCGCGCGCTTCACCTTCGGTGTCGGTCGCGCGCAAATCAACATGATAGCCCAACGCCCTGGCCTGCTCAACCGCCGCGGCCGCGGCCAGGGTGATGTCGCCGACCACCACGGTCCTCGCCCCTGCAAAGGCCGGGTCACCCGGCTTGGGAGTCTCCGGGATATCACCTGCCGCGCCGCGCTCCAGATGCCGTCGGACTGCGGCAGGCAGCTGGCCACGCAGCCCGTGTCGGTCCAACACCGCCAGCGCGTCGCCAAAGGTTGTCGGATCAGGCACGGTCGGGCCCGAGGCGATGGCGTCGAGGGGGTTGCCGAGGACATCGGAAAGAACGAGCGTAACAACCTTTGCGGGCGCGGCACGGCGGGCCAGCCATCCGCCCTTCAGACCGGAGAGGTGCTTGCGGACGGCGTTCACCTCGGTGATCGTGGCGCCGGAGCGCAGCAGCAGGTCGGTCGTGGCGACCTTCTCTTCCAGCGATATGCCCTGGGCAGGCATCGGCAGCAGGGCCGAACCCCCGCCGGAGATCAGCACGAAGACCAGGTCGCCCCGATCGGCGGCTTCCGCGATACCAGCAATCCGGCCGGCTCCCCTAAGCCCGGCCACATCGGGTAAGGGGTGGCCGGCCTCGGTGAGCGCGATCCTCCGGAGCGGTTCAAGGTATCCGTGTTTTGTCGTGACGGCTCCACCGGCGATGCGGTCGCCCAGCACGGCTTCCAGCGCCGAGGCCATCCGCGCCGAGGCCTTGCCCGCGCCCACCACGAAGATGCGGCCGTCTGGATCAAGATCGAAGGGCTCGCCACAGACTATCAGGCGCTCAGCATCCCTTCGCACCGCGCGGAACACGGCTGCCGCGGGATCGGCGGCGGACACCGCCGCTCCCAATATCGCCACGGCGTGGCGGCGCAGCCCTGCGGTCTCGCCGTGAAACAGTCGGCCGTCAACCTTCATGGATTGCCCGGCGCAGGCGGAGCGGTCCACCACGGCCCGGCGCTGTTGGGACGGACTGCCTCAACCCGCACGCCGCGCGCCCCTGCGGCGTCCAGCGCGGCCCTGACGGTATCGCGCGCCAGCGGCGCGAGGTTGTTGGCCTCGCTCAGGTGGACCAGGCAGATGGTCTGCGGCCTGCCGTTGAGCGCGGCTACTGCCGCGCGAGCCGCGCCGTCATTGGACAGGTGCCCTTTCGCGCTGACGATGCGGTTCTTGAGGAACCACGGGTAAGACGAGACCGCCATGAGCCCCAGGTCGTAGTTGGCCTCCAGGACGAACAGGTCGGCGCCGCGGGCGCGCGTGAGCAACTCATCGGTGACCTCACCCAGATCAGTGGCGATGGCCGCGCGCACACCATCCACGCAGAGCACGAACCCCACGGGCTCCGCGGCGTCATGGGGAAGCGGGAACGGCGTCACCTCAACGGACCCCAGTGCAAACGTCCTCCCCGGCTTGAACAACTCCACGCGGACGCCGGCAAGCAACGAGCCCGCTGCCCTGAGGGTCGGCTCGTTGGCCAGCACCACGGCGCCTGTTGCGCGGCCTACTGCCGCCGCTCCACTGGCGTGATCGTCGTGCTCGTGGGTCAGAAGGATCGCGTCCAGGCACGGCGCCTGGCCATCTTGCCCGATCTCCCGGAGAACCGCTTCGGCGGTCAGCCCCGCGTCAATCAAGAAGCGTGTCGGCCCTGCCTCGACCAGGATCGCGTTGCCGGAGCTGCCGCTGCGCAGCACGCGCACGCGGAGCGGGCTCTGCCGCAGCGTCACGAGCGCAGTAGCTCCTGGTCCTGAGGCATCAGGAGCAGCGCTCCTTCCTCGGCGAGCCCGGCCGCGATCCTGAAGGCCTCGACCGCCTCCGCCACCGCTGCGAATCCGGTTGACGCCGCAGGGCCATTGGATGCCGCGGGAACGGCCGCCGCGTGCGGGGGCCGGATCGTGACCGTTATCGAACCTACTGCGTCGGGGATCCCGGCCAACTCCCGTGCCCGGCGCACCGCCAAAGGGAAGTCCCCAATCTCATCCACGAGCCCATGCTCCACCGCCTGGCGGCCGGTCCATACGCGGCCGCGGGCGATGGCTTCGATCTCGGCCTCGGTCTTTGCGCGGCCTCGGGCCGCCTTACCCACGAAGCGCCGGTACACCGCCTGGATCTCGTGGCGTATCCGGTCGAGCTGCGTCGGGGTAAACGGCTCGAAGCCCGAGGGCATCGTGGCCGCCTCGCCCCGCGCCACGACCTCCCGGTTGAGTCCTAACCGGCCAAACAGACCCCGAACCGTCAGCTTGCCGTTGATCACGCCAATCGAGCCGGTGACGGTCGCGGGCTGGGCGACGATCCTGCTGGCGCCGCAGGAGACATAGTAGCCGCCCGAGCCGGCCACGTTGCCCATGAACGCGACCACGGGCTTGCTGGCCTTGATGCGCTCAACCTCGCGCCAGATCAGATCGCTGGCCAGCGCGGATCCGCCGCGCGAGTCCACGTGGAAGACGACGGCGCGCACGCGTGGGTCGCGCTCCGCTGCCCTGAAGGCGCGGGCCACGGTCTCGGAGCCCGCGAATCTTCCTCCCAGGAACGGGAGGGGAAGCGGCAGATCGCGGCTCTCTCCGGTTGTTATCGTGCCGATCAACTCAACGACGCCGATCACCGCGGTGCGGGACCGCCACCGGTACGGCGCGCGCAGGCGCCTGCGGGCCTGCGCCCACGGGCGCAGGGCCGCGGGGCGTGCCGGGGATCCCAGGCGGGCGGGCAGTTCGTCCTCGTAGCAGATTCCATCAACCAGCCCGGCGGTCCACGCATCGTGTGCGCAGAGCGGGGCGCGGTCCACGGCCGCGCGCACGGCGCCCGGATCGAGGCGGCGCGCCGCGGCCACATCCTCCGCGAACTCGGCCATCACCGAGTCGAGCACCGACTCGACGACCTCTCGGTGATGCTCCGAGAGACCGAACCGCATGAACGGGTCAACCGCGGTCTTGTACTCCGCGATCCGCTCGAACTCCGGGAGGATCCCTGCCCGATCAAATGCCTCGCGGAAGAAGGTGATCTCCGTGCGCAGCCCTAGCACGGTCCAGTGGCCTGCCTCGGGCATCCAGATCTCGTCGGCGGCCGCGGCCAGGTAGTATTCGGGCAGATCGGCGCCTTGAAGATAGGCGACAACCCGCTTGCCCCTGCCCCGGAACTCCCGCAGGAGCGACCGGATGCTCTGCACCGTCGCCATCCCTGCACGCAGGTCGCGCACGCGCAGCACGATGCCCCGCACGCGCTCATCCCCGGCGATGCGCTCCAGCCGGTCTCGCAGCGCCTCCATGCTCTCCTCCGGGCGCTGCAGAGGGCGCATCAGAACCCGCTGCGCCAGGGGACGAGGCGTCGGGTTGCGTTCGGGGTATGAGCCCGTCAGCTCAACGACCACGTAGTCCAGCGGCGGTCCAGGCAGGCGGGCCAGGGCATTGCAGAGAAGGAGCAGGCCGTTGCGCACCAGATCCAGAATCCAGGTCATAGGACTATTCTAACCACCGGCGACGGACACGCCTAGCGGTATGTACACTGCCGCTCCTGAACCGATGAAGTGGTGGGGCTGGGGGGAGCCCTCCAAGACCTACCCGCTCGAGCACCGTCCCGGGTTCTGGCCGTTCCTCTTCTCGAAGATAGGCGCCCCCTCAGGAAGCCCGGCGGCCCGGGTCAACCTCGACCAGATCCGGATCCCGCCGCTCCGTATCCCGGCCCGGGCCCTGGAGGCGCTCACCGCGGCCGTGGGCGCCGAGCACCTCTCTCTCTCCGCAGACGTTCGAATCGCGCACTCCTGCGGCAGGGGCTATCAGGATCTGATCCGCCTGCGGCAGGGCGAGGTGCCGCGTCCGCCCGATGCGGTGGTGTTCCCTTCCTCCGAGGAAGTAGTCGTGCCCCTGCTCCGCATCTCTGGCAGCGAGGGGCTTGCAGTCATCCCGTTTGGAGGCGGGACCAGCGTCGTCGGAGGCGTTGAGGCACCGGACGGCGATCAACCGGTCCTGTGCGTTGACCTGCGGGGCATGAGCCGGCTCATCAGCGCGGATCCGGCTGGTCTCGTGGCCACGGCCGAGGCAGGCATCCTGGGCCCTGCGCTCGAGGCCTCGCTCAGCGCGCACGGACTGACGCTGGGCCACTTCCCCCAGTCGTTCGAGTTCTCCACGCTGGGGGGCTGGATCGCCACCCGCTCGGCCGGATACGCCTCGACCGGCTACGGCAAGATCGAGGCCATGGTCATCGCGCTCCGCGTGGTCACCCCGCGCGGGATCATCGCAACGCGCGTGGTTCCTGCCAGCGCCAGCGGACCGGACCTGAACGCGCTGTTCGCCGGATCCGAGGGCACGCTCGGGATCATCACTCAGGCCACGCTGCGCGTGCACCCGCTGACCGCAAAGAGGGATTACCGGGCCTGGCTCTTTCGCGGGTTCCCGGACGGTCTCTCCGCGGTGCGCGCCATGCTGCAGGAAGGACCAATCCCCACAACCGTCCGGCTGTCCGATGCGCCCGAGACCGAGGCCTACCTGACGATGAGGGAACGCAGACACGGATGGCCTTCGCAGGTTCAGGAGTGGGCAGGGATGCGCGTGATCCGGACACGCGGGTTTGCGGCCGGGCGCATGTGCGCCGCCATCATCGGGGTCGAAGGAAGCGCCCGCGTCGTGTCGCAGTCGTGGCACGGACTGGGCCGCCTGCTGGGGCGGCACGGCGCCTTTCCTCTGGGATCCGGGCCAGCCCGTGCCTGGTACCGGGAGCGCTTCGAGCTTCCCTACCTGCGGGATGAGTTGCTGGATGCCGGCATCATGGTGGACACGCTGGAGACCGCCGCCCCATGGGATCGCCTGCTTCCTCTACACGCGCGCGTCGCGGACGCTCTGCGCGATGCCCTGACATCGTTCGGCACCCCGCCCCTCGTGCTCTGTCATCTCTCGCACGCGTATCCCACAGGGGCCTCCCTCTACTTCACCTTCATGGCCCATCAGGCGCCGGGACGCGAGATGGAGCAGTGGCAGGCTGCCAAGCGCGCGGCGACCGACGCGATCATGGCAGGGGGCGGAACGCTCAGCCACCACCACGGCATCGGAACGGTGCACCAGGCCTGGATGCACGAGGAACACGGAAAGGACGGCCTGCAGATGGTCCGGGCCATCAAGACCGCGCTCGATCCCGACGGCATCATGAATCCGGGCAAGATGGTGCCCTGAGACCGTGGCGCGGGACGAGCCCTCGAGGGACGGGTTCTCGCCCGCCACGCGCCGCGAGAATCTCGACCGCGTGGCCCGCGGCACCTGGGACCTCCTCGTGATCGGCGGGGGCATCACCGGCGCCGGCAGCGCGCGCGACGCGGCGCTGCGGGGCCTGCGGGTGGCGCTCGTCGAGGCAGAGGACTTCGCCAGCGGCACCAGCGGCCGCACCGGACGAATGGTGCACGGTGGCCTGCGCTATCTGGCTGAGGGACATCTCCGGATGGTCGCCGAGTCGCTGTCAGAGCGCGCGGTGCTCAGGCGCACCGTTCCGCATCTCGTGGCGCCCCATCAGTTCATGCTCCCTGTATGCGGGTCGGCGCTGGCGATGGCGCGGATGGCCGCGGGGCTGGCCCTTTATCAGGGGCTGGCAATGGGCCGGGCCGTTGGCCCGGCCCGCCTGGTCTCCGCGCGCCGTGCCCGCGCCCTGGAGCCGATGGTCGCCCCAGACCGGCTCGCAGGCGGAGCGATCTACTGGGATTGCCTTGCGGACGACGCTCGTCTGGTGCTGGCGCTGGTCCTCGACGCGTACCGGCACGGCGCGGCCGCGATCAACCATGCGCCCGTCGTTGATCTGCTCAGGACCGGTGGCCGCGTCGCCGGGGCCGCGGTGCGGGACGCCCTCACCGGCCGCACCTTTGAGGTACGGGCTCGCGCCGTCATCAATGCCGCAGGGCCGTGGAGTGAGAGGATATCGGCGATGGCCGGCCGGTGTGCCCTGCGCCTGCGTCCGACCAGGGGCTCCCACATCGTGGTTCCGCGCCCGCGCCTGGAAACCCACCGTGCGATCATCTTCTCCTCGCCTCGCGACCGCCGGAACCTCTATCTCGTGCCGTGGGGAAAGCACACCGTCGTCGGTACGACCGAGACCGACTACGGCGACGATCCAGAAGCCGCCTGCGCGACCGCCGAGGATGTGGACTATCTTCTGGAGGCAGTCAGGGGCACGTTCCCGGAGGCAGGCCTGGGGCCCGGGGACGTCCTCAGCACCTTCGCAGGTGTGCGCCCGCTGCTGGATCGGCCCGGACTCGCGGCCTATCGCGTCCCGCGCGACTACCGGGTAGTCGAGGATCCCCCGGGCCTCATCTCCGTCGCAGGAGGCAAGCTCACGACCTTCAGGCGGATGGCGCAGGACGCGGCGGACCTCTCCGCCAGGTCCATCGGCGGCGCAGCGGCGCAACAGGGATGCCGGACTGCCAGGGTGCCGGTCGAGCCACTCGGCGAGATGGTCTCGCCGCTGGCAGAGAGCGTGGTACGCGCCACTAGGTACGAGATGGCTGTGACGCTGTGCGACTGCCTGATCCGCCGGCTCCGCCTCATCCACGAGTCGCCTGACCAGGGTGTGTCTGTGGCCCCGGAGGCATCGCGGCTGATGGCTCCAATGCTCGGCTGGACCGAGGCACAAAGGCAGGCACAGATCGAAGAATACGCGGCGGCCGTGGCGCAGACGCGCCGGTGGCAGGCCTGACAGGAGCAGATTGATGCTGACCGACGCAGAGCGCCGAACCCTGCGCGCGCTGTGTGATGCCGTGGTTCCGGCTCTCGCCCGGGCCGAAGACCCCCACGGATTCCTGGCGCGTCGCGGATCGGACCTCGACTTGCCGGCGCTGATCGAGGAGGGGCTGGCTGAAACCCCGGAACACCTGCGCGCACAGTTTCGGCGGCTCCTGCGGGTCATGGGAAGCCGGGCCGCGAACCTGGTGCTGGGCGCCGGACCGCGGGGCGTGGCAGAGATGTCCGCGTCCGCGGCGGAGGCCTATCTGCGATCGTGGGGCACCAGCCGCCTGCCGCTTCGGCGCGCGGCCTTCCAGGCCCTCAAGCAGGTCATCACCTTTCTGTTCTACGCCTCCCATCCTGCAGGAGAACCCAACCCCAACTGGCCTGCCATCGGGTTTCCCGGCCATCCTCCCGTGGCGCCGGGCACGGTGCCGGGCACGGCGCTAGGCGCGGCGTCGGGCGTGATCCCGCGCATCACGCCGCTGGAAGTGGCCTCAGACGCCGGCCTGGAGGCCGATGTCTGCGTCATCGGGTCGGGCGCCGGCGGAAGCGTGGCCGCGGCCGAGCTGAGCCGGGCAGGCCGGCAGGTGCTGATCGTAGAGCGCGGCGGGTACTACGACCAGGGCGACTACAACGGTGACGAGTACGAGATGCTACGACGGCTCTCGCTGGGCAAGGGGCTGTTCGGCACCGCTGACAACGCCTTCGGGCTGCTCGCGGCCACGTGCCTGGGCGGCAGCACAGTGGTCAACTGGTGCACGAGCCTGCGGCCTGCCGGTGATGTGCTCGAGGAGTGGGGGTGCGAGCACGGGATTGACGGCGCCTCCGGTCCTGAGTTCCTTGAGGCGATGGGCGCCGTCGAGGCCCGGCTGAACGTAAACACCCTGGAGAGCGGGCACAACCCCAACAACCAGGTCCTCGCGGACGGCGCCCGGGCATTGGGATACCGCCTCGAGACGATTCCGCGGAACGTGCGGGGGTGCGATGACTGCGGGCCGTGCGTGTACGGCTGCGCGCGCGGTGCCAAGCAGGATGCTCTCGTCACGTACCTCAGGGACGCCTGCGGGCACGGCGCCCGGGTGCTGGTCCGCTGCCGCGCGGAGCGCGTACTCGCCCGCTCCGGTGAGGTGACCGGGGTGGAGGCCGTCGTGACCGATCCCGCATCCGGGCAACAGCACCGCGTCGCTATCCGCTGCAGGACCGTGGTGGTGGCCGGCGGCGCCATATTCTCGCCGGCGCTGCTGCTGCGCTCCGGGCTCGGCAACACGATGGTGGGCCGCGGGCTGCGGCTCCATCCGGTGACCGCCTGCCTGGGCCTCTATCCTCATCCGATAAGGATCTGGGCAGGAGCCGCCCAGACCGCCACCTGCACCGAGTTCACAAGGGTGCGCGGGATGCACGGGTTCTGGATCGAGGCATCCCCGGGCCATCCCGGGCTGTCTGCGATGGCCTTGCCCTGGGTCAGCGGCGAAGACCACAAGCGCCAGATGGCCCGCCTTGAGCACACCGCCGCGCTGATCGTGCTCGTGCGCGACAGCGGAAGCGGAAGGGTTGGCCTCACGCCTGACGGACATCCCTTGGTACGCTACGCGCTGAACGCGCAGGACCGGGCGCTCATGCTGCAAGGGTTAGAAGAGATGGGCAAGATCCACTTTGCCGCAGGAGCGCAGGAGGTCGCAAGCCTGCACACCCGGGGCGTGCGCGTGCGCCGGGAAGAGCCTGGCGCCGCGGTCCTGTTCGCGGACGGGGTTCGGCGCGAGGGGATCCGTCCGAACGCGCTCGCTCTGTTCAGCGCGCACCTGATGGGCGGCCTGCCGATGGGATCGGATTCGCGCCTCGCGGCCGTGGATCCGTCAGGAGGGCTCTACGGCGTGCGCAACCTGTTCGTGGCCGACGCGAGTCTCTTCCCTTCCGCGCCCGGCGTGAACCCGATGATTGCCATAATGGCGATGGCCTACCGCGTAGCGCGGCGGATCGCATCCGATCAGCCGTAGCCCAGTTCGGCCAGCCGCTCCTCGTCGAACCCGAAGTAGTGCGCGATCTCGTGTACGACCGTGCGCCGGATCTCCTCGCGGATCTCGTCCTCGGTATCGCACGCTTCCTCGAGCGGCCCCTGGAAGATGGTGATGACGTCGGGCAGGGTGTAGGGCAGCATGGGGCTCCGATCGGGAAGCGGCGTGCCGTGGTAGAGACCGAACAGAACATCGTCCCGATCCATCCCGGCATCGGCAAGATGCTCCTCGGTCGGCCATTCGTCCACCGTGACCTCGATGTTGTCCAGGGCGCCGCGCAGATCCGGAGGGATGCCGCGCAGGGCGTCGGCCACGATTTGCTCGAATCGTTTGCGGCTGATACGGATCATTTCAGTTCCCAGGATACCACTGCGCTTGACAATCCTCCTGGGAGCCGGGTACAATCATACGGTACTTGTGTACGTCACCGTATTGTTCGCCGTACACTGGGTTGGTCATGGTAACCCGCACAGGACGTTTGGAAGTCCGACTCCCTGATGCCACACGCCGGCTGCTGAGCGAGGAGGCACGCCGCCGCGGCATCCCGGTATCCGAACTGGTGCGACAGGGTATTGAACTGGTCATCCGCGAGGACCGCGCCGCCCGCCTCAAGGCCGCCGTGACACTGTTCGCCGTCGGGGCACCGGTCGCCGATTGGGAAACCATGGAGGACGAGATCGAGCGTGCGCACGGGGCGGACAACCGGTGAGCCCCGTATTCCTGGATACCAACGTGCCCATGTATGCCGCCGGCACCGACCACTCGCTCCGCGGCCCGTGTCAGCGGGTGGTGCGGGCGGCCGCCGAAGGCACGCTGGACGCCGTCACCGATGTCGAGGTGTTCCAGGAGATCCTTTACCGGTACTGGGCAATCGGGCAGCGGCAGGCAGGCCTGGCGGTCTTCGACAGCTTCCACCGCATCATGCTCGGCAAGATCCTCCCGGTCGAGCAGGCCGACATCGAGCAGGCCAGAGCCCTGCTCGCGCAGCACGCCGCGCTAAGCCCGCGGGACGCCATCCATCTGGCCGTAATGGTCACGCGTGGAATCCGCGAGATCATCAGCGCCGATCTGGATTTCGACGCGGTCCCCGGCGTGCAGCGCATCGACCCCACGACGTTCGGATGATACCTGACCCGGCCGGGCATATTGCGGCCGGCGCCGGGGTTATAGGACAATGTGCGTTGATCTCCTCAAGCGAGAGGGTTCCCGGAGGTTTGCTCTGCAATGCCGATCTATGAGTACGTGTGCAACAACTGTGGCAAGAGGTTTGAGCGGCTCGTCTGGAGCAGCACGGCCGCGGACGAGATCGTGTGCCCGTCCTGCGGCGAAAGCAACTCGCGCAAGGTGATGTCCACTTTCGGCGTCGGCCGCTCGGCCGGCGGTGGCGGCGCGATCGGCTCGTCCTGCCCGGCGGCGGCGCCGGGGTGCAGCACCGGCGGCGGCTGAAGGCTGCAGTAGGGCGGCCGGGCGCCGCCTACGGTTCGATCCACCCCCTGGTGCGCTCCACGGCGCGCTTCCACCCGCGCAGCGCCGACTCGCGGCGGTCCTCGTCCCAGGCCGGCTCGAAGGTGCGCTCTGCCTTCCACAGGGCGCGCAGTTCTTCTGTGGACCTGAACGCTCTCGACGCCAGGCCCGCGGCGTAGGCCGCGCCTAGCGCCGTCGTCTCACGCACCGCGGGCCGCACTACCGGCACGCCCAGGATGTCCGCCTGGAGCTGCATGAGCAGGTCGTTGCCGGTCGCACCGCCGTCCACCTTCAGCACGCTCACCGCGTGATTGCTGTCGGCAACCATCGCGTCGAGCACCTCGCGACTCTGGAAGCAAATCGCCTCCAGTGTCGCGCGAACCAGGTGCGCCTTCGTCACGAACCGCGTCAACCCCACAACCGCGCCGCGCGCGCTCATGTCCCAGTGCGGCGCGAACAGGCCGGAGAACGCCGGAACGAAATAGATCCCGCCGGCGTCCCGCACCTGCGCCGCTATCGTCTCGGTCTCGGCCGCGCTTGAGATCAGGCCCAGGTTGTCGCGCAGCCACTGGACCGCGGCGCCGGTGATCGCCACCGACCCCTCCAGCGCGTAGGCCCGTCCATCGCCGGAATTCTGCGCCAGGCCGCCCACGCGGGCCGCGCCCAGATCGTACGCGGCCGTGCCGAGCAGCCCGCGCGTGCTGCGCACCGCGACCGCGCCCGCGTGCTGTAGCAGGAACGAGCCGGTCCCGTATGTGTTCTTGGCCTCACCAGGCGCGAAGCACGCCTGACCCACAAGCGCGGCCTGCTGATCGCCCAGGTCTCCGCACACCGGAATCGCTTCGCCGAGCGGTCCATCGGCAAGCGTGCTGCCGTAGGGCTCGGCAGCGGCAGAGGGCCGGATCGCGGCCAGCGCGCCGGAGGGGACCATGAAGCGCTCCAGGAGGACCGGGTCCCACCTCAAGTCGTCGAGGCCGCACAGCAACGTGCGCGAGGCGTTGGTGGGATCGGTCACGTGCGCGCCGCCCGAAGGTCCGCCCGTCAGGTTCCAGATCACCCAGGTGTCAATCGTGCCGAGGCGGAGATGCCCTGCCGCGGCCAGATCCCGCGCCTCGGGCACGTTCGCCAGCAGCCATCGGATCTTCGTCGCCGAGAAGTACGTGCTGATGGGCAGCCCGGTGCGGGCGCGCACGTCGTCTTCCCACCCGGATGCAATCAGCGCCCGGCAGTCGGGCTCTGTTCGCGTGTCCTGCCAGACGATCGCGTTGTGGACAGGACGGCCGGTGCGAGCGTCCCATGCAACCACGGTCTCGCGCTGGTTGGTGACGCCCACCGCCAGGATGCGCCCGCGCGGCGCAGCGGCGATCGCCTCGCGCGCGACCTCCTGCGTGCGCGCCCATATCTCCAGCGCGTCGTGCTCGACCCATCCGGGCTGCGGGTAGATCTGCCGGTGCTCGCGATAGGCTGAGGCGGCCGCGCGCCCGCTCAGGTCAAAGAGGATGCAGCGTGTTCCGGTCGTGCCCTGGTCAACCGCGGCAAGGTATTCGTTCATCTCTCGCTCCTGTGCACGAGTTTCCTGACCCACCTGGCATGCCCCAGGTGGAAGTGGCTGTGCCCGACGACGGCCCAGTAGAGGAGCCACGCCCTGGACTTCCCCTTCCACAGATCAACCAGCCTGGTCGCGTTCGGCCTGAAAGCACCCAGGGACGCCGCCTGGTCCACCCTAAGGGGATCCACCACGCCGTCCAGCGCCTCGGGCGTGAGGCCCCCCACGACTTCCCGCGTCCGCCAGCCTACGCCGGTACGGTACTGACGGAGACCTGGCAGGTCCACCGCGTCGCTGAACTCACCGACCTCGTCGGAAGTCATCCCGGTGCCGACGTCCCGCTCCGTCACGTTGAGGCGCGGGTAGAAGCCGCCTTCGAACAGCACCTGCGGGCGACCTGCCAGGACGACGTTGACGGTCACGTCCTCGATCCGGGTAATGTGCCAGAGCAGCCAGGCGATCGAGTTGAATCCGTGCGGCCTGACCCGAAGCTGCTCATCGCTCAACCCTCGCACCGCGAACACCTCGAGGGACATCCCGCCCTCGCCGTCCGCCACCTCGGGCAGGTGCACGAGCGCGTGCTCCCGCAGAAAGAACTGTAGCGCGTCCATGGTTCCCTCCTTGAGGCGCCTACCGATTTCGCCTCCCTGATTCCTACGTGACTCATACCTGCTGGCCGGGGAATTCTCCTGTGTCGGGCGCGGTTGAGTAAGGAGAGGACATGGAGCCGCCGGGGGCAAACATAAGAAGACACCCAGGCGATGTCATGAGACGCAGGGTCATCGGACCTGGAGGTGGGGGATTGTGAAGATCGTCCGTTGGGCGCTGCTCCTGGCACTGGTCACCGTGCTGATGGCATCTCCGGCCGCCGATACGCAGGAGGCCCCGGTTGCGATCCGGTACTTCGGGCAGTCGTTCTTTCTGGTCACGTCCGGCGCGCTCCGCATCGCGATTGATCCCTTCGGTGACATCGGGTACCCCTTTCCCTCGGGTGAAGGCGACGTTGTGCTGGTCACGCACGAGCACAGGGATCACAACAACGTGGGCCTGATAGGCGGCGCGCCCAGGATCCTGCGAGGGCTCACCGATGGCGGGCGGGAATGGGCGAAGATCTACGAGCGCATCGCAGGGACGCTTTTCTACACGGTGCCCTCGTTCCACGACGACCAGTTCGGGACGGCGCGCGGCCTGAACGCCATCTTCGTCATGGAAACGGGCGGGCTCCGAATCGCGCATCTCGGGGATCATGGGCAGCCGTTCCTGAGCGAAGGCGTATTGCGCGCCATCGGACGGGTGGACATCCTGATGATTCCGGTCGGGGGAGCGCCCTTCACGATCGGCGCGCGCGAGGCCACGCACATCGTGGGCCAGATCCATCCCCGCCTGGCTATTCCTATGCACTACAGGACCGCGGTCAGGCCCGAATGGCCAGGGACGGATGAACGGCCGTTCCTGGAAGGGAAGCCGAACGTTCGGCGGCTGGGTAGTAACTTGCTGATCGTCGCGCGCGACCAGCTCCCGGCCACGACGCAGATCGTGGTGATGAACTGGCGCTAGCCGCGGGGTGGTTTGCCGCGGCGACGGCGTGCTCTAGCCGCGGGCCAGCTCCGTCCTGATCGAGGCAATCACGGCGCGGCCCTCGTCGCTGTCGGTGACGAACTCGATCGCGCCCGGCGAGGACACGCCCAGCCCCAGCTCGACCGCGCGCCTGATCTGCTCCTGATCGAAGATGCGCCCGTCAGCCACCGGGCTGCCCACACCGTGCATCCGCAGCAGCGCGACGCCCGCGGAGTCGAGCGCCACGCGATCTGTGCCGGCAAGCACCACCCCGGGCCGCGCCAGCCGTCCGGCCTCGGGGCCAGCGTCCACGAACGCTAGGATTCCATCCAGCACAACCATGGCCGGCCGGTAGAGCAGGTTCAGCTCGGCGATGAGCGATCGCTGTCGCGGAGAACCGTGCAGTTCGCGCATGTATTCATAGCCGTCCGGGCCGGTTCGCGCCACCATGCCGACCGTGTTCTTCAGCGCCATGGTGAACTGGCCGCCGAAGCGATGGGTCTTCAGGCAGCAGGTCGAGATGATGAGGTCTGCCTGCTCGAACAACGCGGGGTATAGAACACCCCGTTGCCACTGCCCCCGGGGGAGGGAGCGCGCCAGCCACTCGGAAGGCGGGAGGGTCTCCAGGGGCACGACCCGCACCCCGAGCTCGCGGCCCACTACGTCCAGCCCTTTCTCGCGTATCACCCGGGGCGTGTCGCCCATGCCGCTGCGGTCGGCAACGGTGATCTCGCGAGCACCGCCGGTCTTGCAGATCTCGATGAGCGTGCGCAGGGTCTCCTCGTGTGTCGAAGCAGGGAAGGCGTGGCTGCTGTTGAGGTTGGGCTTGATGACGACCGACCGGCCTGCCATCTGGACAGGGGGCAGGAGGCGGAGCGCTCGCAACACGCCGTCGCGATGGCTGTCGGTCTTGACCAGCGCCACGCGGGCCGACTCTGAAGCCCAGAGGCGCGCGGGCCACTCCCGCAGTGCGAGCGCGCCTCCCACGGTCGCGGCGGTCTTCAGGAACTTTCGCCGGCTCTGGCGCACGGCAGAACACCTCCCTACCGCTGCGGTTCACGCCTGAATTCGGGAGGCGGCCCTCCACCTTCCTGCTTCCCACTATCCTGGCCGCCCTGCTCCCCTGGCTTCCTGGGATCCTATGAGGAATCCGTTCGTCCACCGATGCCGCAGGATTGCCCCGGTCCGTACATTGAATGGTACCAGCAGCCAGCCGAACGAACCGGACTGGAGAAAGCCGCATGGCGCACAAGAGGGCCGGCGCGATCACAATCAACGAGGCCTGGTGCAAGCGGTGTGATATCTGCATCGCCTTCTGCCCGCGGGACGTCCTGGCGGCCGGCGACGGCGGGATTCCCCGGGTTGTGGATCTTCAGGCCTGCACACTCTGCATGCTCTGCGTGTTGCGGTGCCCTGATTTCGCCGTCGAGGTCACTGAGGACAAGGAGGTCGCATCAGGCGATGTCGCAGCCGCGACTCATGCAGGGTAACGAAGCCTGCGTGGAGGGGGCGCTGGAGGCCGGACTGCAGTTCTTCGCCGGATACCCGATCACACCGTCCACCGAGATCGCCGAGATGCTGGCCGACCGGCTGCCCCGCTCCGGTGGTTTCTTCATACAGATGGAGGACGAGATAGCCAGCATGGCCGCCGTGATCGGCGCGTCGCTGGCCGGGATGCGGGCAATGACGGCCACCTCGGGACCCGGCTTCTCACTCAAGCAGGAGAACCTGGGCTACGCGGCCATCACAGAGACGCCCTGCGTGGTGGTGAACGTCCAGCGGGTGGGCCCCTCCACCGGGATGCCGACATCACCGGCACAAGGTGATGTGATGCAATCACGGTGGGGCACTCACGGCGATCATCCCGTGGTTGTGCTCTCACCCTCATCCGTCCTGGAGACGTACATGCTCACCGTGAAGGCCTTCGCGATCGCCGACGAGCTGCGCGTGCCCGTGATCCTGCTGACCGACGAGATCACCGGCCACATGCGCGAGCGGGTGGTGCTGCCCGATCCTGGAACCCTCCCGCGTGCCCAGCGCCCGAGGGCGGGCCAGGCGCCTCCGGACATCCCGCCCATGGAACACTTCGGGGAAGGTCGCAGGGTGATGGTTACCGGGCTGTACCGTGATTCCACCGGCTTCTGGACCGAAAGCCCAGAGGAGGCCGACCGGCTTGTCAGGCGGCTGGCCGGCAAGGTGGAGAGCCGGGCGGAGCAGTTGACCATGGTTGAACGCTGGCATCTGGACGACGCGCAGGTCGTTGTGGTGGCGTACGGATGCGTGGCCCGTTCGGCCCAACGGGCCGTGCACCTGGCCCGCGAGCGAGGCCGCCGCGTAGGCATGCTGCGCCTCTCATGCCTGTGGCCGTTCCCCGGTCACGAGATCGAGGCGGTCGCCAAGCGAGCGGACTGCATCCTGGTCCCCGAGATGAACCTCGGCCAGATTGTTGGCGAGGTGGAGCGGGCCGCCTGCGGCCGGTGCAGGGTCATCGGGTATCACCGCGTGGATTCGGAACTCATCCGGCCCGAGGAACTGCTTCCTGTGCTGGAGGGGGTGTAGAGTTGGAGGAAATGCGCTTCCTGCGCCGCGAGTACCTGCCGCACATCTGGTGCGTCGGCTGCGGCCACGGAATCGTCCTGGGCGCGGTCACCAGGGCAATGGAACGGGCCGGCGTGGACCAGGACCGCACGGTCGTGGTCTCCGGTATCGGCTGCTCGTCCCGCGCGGTGGGTTACATGAACATGGATGCCCTGCACACGACCCACGGCCGTGCCCTGGCCTTCGCCACCGGCGTCAAGCTGGCCCGTCCCGACCTCCGAGTGGTGGTGCTGGCCGGAGACGGCGATCTCGCCGCCATCGGCGGCAACCACCTGATCCATGCTGCCCGGCGCAACATCGGGATCACAACCGTGTGCTTCAACAACGGAATCTACGGGATGACGAGCGGCCAGTACTCACCGCTGACACCGGCGGGTTATCGCACGACCACTTCGCCCTTCGGCCACCTCGAGCGCGATTTCGACCTGTGCCGCCTCGTACAGGCCGCCGGGGCCACGTACGTCGCCCGGAGCACGGCCTACCACGTGCACCAGACGATCACCTACGTGACGCGCGCCCTGAGCCACGACGGGTTCTCCTTCGTGGAGGTGTTCTCGCCGTGCCCGACCTACTTCGGGCGGAACAACCGGATGGGTGAGCCCGTCAAGATGATGCAGTGGTTGCACGATGGCACCGTGCAGGCAGGGCAGGCCGCCAGGATGACCCCGGAAGAACTGCGAGGCCGTGTGGTCATCGGCGAGTTCCACCGGACCCAAGAGGTGCCAGAGTATGCCCGATCGTACCGAGACATGATCGCCCGCCTCGCCGAGGGCGGTGATCAACGTGCGCAGTAGCCGCTGGGAGGCCACCCTGGCAGGGTCCGGAGGCCAGGGCCTCATCACGGCCGGGATCATCCTGGCCGAGGCCGCGGTGCTGGCCGGGCTCAACGCCGTGCAGACTCAGTCGTACGGGCCGGAGTCCCGCGGCGGCGCCACCCGCGCCGAGGTAGTGATTGCCGACGGCGAGATAGACTACCCCAAGGTCACCAACCCGGACGCACTGCTGGTGCTGACCTCCGAGGCACACCGGCGGTACGGCCGCAGGCTCAAGGAGGGAGGCCTGCTGGTGGCTGACCTGGATCTGGTGGGTGAGGTCCCCTCCGGGCCCTATCGTCTCGTGCGTGTGCCCATCACCCGCATCGCCAGGGAAGAACTGGGGCGCGAGATCGTCGCCAACATCGTGGCCCTGGGCGTGCTGGCGGCGCTGACACATGTGGTCCCCACAGAGGCGCTGGAACGGGCCGTGCTTGAGCGGGTCCCCGCTGGAACCGAGGAGTTGAACCGCCTGGCGCTGGGGCGCGGTATGGAGGCAGGCCGGCAGGCAGAGGCTTCGGGAACCGGTCCGGCGGAGCGAGGATGACCAGCGTAGGCAGCGGCGCTACCGAACCACAGAGTGGCAGGGCCAGCGTCCACGGCGGCAGGCACGTTGCGTCCGCGCTGCGCCGGGCAGGGGTCGAGGTCCTGTTCACCCTGTGCGGCGGCCACATCATGCACATCTACGACGGCTGCCTGGACGAGGGTATCCGCGTTGTTGACGTGCGCCACGAGCAGGCCGCGGTCTTCGCGGCCGACGCCTGGGCGCGACTGACCGGCAGGCCCGGCGCTGCCGCGGTGACGGCGGGACCCGGCGTGTGCAACTCGGTCACCGCCATCGCCAACGCGTGGCGCGCCCAGAGCCCGGTCGTCGTGATCGGCGGCCAGGGGCCGATCGCCACACAGGGTCAGGGCAGCCTCCAGGAGATGGACCACATCTCGGTCCTTCGGCCCATCACCAAGTGGGCGGTCCAGGTTCCCGAGACAAGCCGGCTCGGCGAGATCGTCGCGCTCGCCTGCCGGCGTGCGATCGCCGGCGTGCCCGGGCCGGTGTACGTGGAGGCCCCGCTCGACGTGCTGATGGGATCCAGCAGGCTGCGACCCGGCGAGCCGCTGCCGCCGCGGGCTGCGACCCCGGGCGACCCCGGCGCCGTGGAGACCGCCGCGCGGCTGCTCCGGGAGGCGGGTAGGCCCGCGCTGCTGGTCGGCAGCCAGGTCCGCTGGTCGCCGGATCACGCAGCGGTGCGACGGTTTGCGGAGGCAGCGCAGGTGCCTGTCTACGCAAGCGGAATGGCCCGCGGCGTGCTTCCTCTGGAGCATCCGCTCGCGTACGCGCACTCCCGCAGGCAGGCGCTGAAGCAGGCCGATGTGGTGCTGGTCGCCGGAACCCCGCTGGACTTCCGGCTGAACTACGGCGAGGCGATCAGCGGCTCCGCCGCGCTCATCCAGGTGGACCTCGACTCCTCGGAGTTGGGCCGCAACCGCGAGCCGGCAGTCGGGATCGTCGGTGATGCGGGCGTGGTGCTGGACCAGATCGCGCAGTGCGGCGCCGCGCCGTTGGAGCGCGACGCGCGCGCCCGCTGGCTGGAGGGCCTACGCGCCATCGAGTGCGAAGCGTGTAGTGCCATGGAAGCCGGCATGGGGTCGGACGCCACACCGGTGGACCCGCTGCGGCTGTGCGCTGAGGTGAATCGCTGGCTGCGAGATGACGCCACGGTAGTTGGCGACGGCGGGGACTTCATCTCGACGGCATCCTACATCGTACGGCCGCGGCGCTATCCGGCCGGCTGGATGGACCCGGGCCCGCTCGGAACGTTGGGGATCGGTCCTGGGTTCGCCCTGGCCGCGCGCCTCGCCCGGCCCGACGGGCAGGTCGTGCTGCTGCTCGGGGACGGCGCCGCCGGGTTGGACTTGCTGGAGTTCGAGGCAGCGGTGCGCCAGGGCATCCCGTTCGTCGCGGTCGTGGGCAACGACGCCGCCTGGACCCAGATCCGCCGCCTGCAGATACAGGTGTTCGGCCAGGAGCGCGCGGTGGCGAGCGCGCTCGGCCGCGCCCGCTACGACCGGGTGGTCGCAGAGATGGGCGGGTGGGGGGAGCGCGCGACGCGGCCCGACGAGCTGCGGCCGGCGCTGGATAGGGCGTTTGAATCCGGACTTCCCTCGCTGGTGAACGTGGAGATGGGCGCCAGCGGGTTCAGGGCCGGGTCAATAGGGGTCTAGCCCTGCCGAGTGCTCAGAAAGGGCGCGCGTGCTCGAAGCGGGCGTGGAGCCGCGCGATCACGGCCCCTCGATCCGGAAGCGCGCCGTGTGTGCGAGCTGCCCGGCCAGATACAGCTCCACGCGGTAAGTCCCTGCCGCCCAGCCGTTGTCCGGCCGCGACAGCGAGAAGTTGCCCCGGTTCAGCGGTCCACCCGCCTTCACCTCGTACTCTCCGACCGTGTCGTTGGCAGGCAGTCCCTCGACCTGCTCTGCGATCCAGAGCGCCCTTACCAACGTGTCCTCCGGCACGTCCGCCAGCGTGAAGACCACATAGACCTTGGACGTGTCGGCCGAGAAGACGGTCTTCTCGGTCTTGCTCTGCTGGTCGTCTGTCATGATGACCGTCGCGAACCGCGGCTGTCCTGGCTGCTTCTGGGCGGCGGTCGGTAGCCCGCCTGGCCGCAGGTACAAACCACCTGCGATGCCGCCTGCCGCCAGGGCGAGCGCAACGACCAGCGCGGCCACCGGTAAGGCCCGGCCGCGCTCGCGCGTGACGACGACGGTGCGTGCTGCCAGATCGCCCAGGCGTTGCCTGCGCCCGGTCACCAGGATGGTGATCGCGCCGACCAGATAGACGCCGATCCCATCAATGACCCGCATGAGGTTGCGGACCAGCGCCGCCCGCAGGCCGATCCGTCCCCCCGCAAGGGTCTGCACCCGGATCCCGGCGACGGCCTTCCCAAAGGTCACACCGAGCGATCCTTCCGCCAGCACGAAGTAGGCCAGCATGACCGCGCTCACAATCGCGATCACCACGGCCGCCGGCCGCCCTGAGAGGTCGAACCCGGTCTGCATCGCACCCCCGAAGCGGGGCGCCACGGTCATGCCCACGAAGAAGAACAGGCCGAACGCGACCAGTCCGTCCACCAGCTGCGCGAGCAGGCGGTCGCCGAGTGAGGCAGGCGATGGCTCAGATGCCGGCCCGGGCGATTCGCTCGAGGTCAGATCTGGCCTGGCAGGCAGTTCGATCGGCTCCGTCATCGCGATCGTCCCTCCTCCTCAAAGGCAAGACCGGTCTGAGCGAGGTCTCTGCGCCGCCATCGGCGAGCCGGGCAGGAGACCTGCGTGGAGGATTCACCCTCTTCGGCATCCCGTGGGTTCGACGTCCCAAAGATGCCCTCCTCTCATACCAATCATGCCAACACGATTGACGCGCCGTGAGAACATGGGAACGTGCGGATCTTGCCCGAACGAGATCCCCTAGAAGGAGGCGCGCAACGCATGAGCGCGGTGAGCACCTGGCGCAACGAGACCGACGAGCAGTTGCTGGTCGGCGAGGTAACGCTGGACGTGCCCTGGTCGCTCGTCGAAACGTTCGCTGGCCTCGTCCGTGAGTCCGGCACCCGGCAGGAAGAACGGGCCTTTGCCTACCTGAGCAGGCGCCTCAAGAAGCACGGCGTGCCCCACACGGTCCACACGCCGACGCTGCTGATCAGCGTGCCGCGGCGCGCGCGCCTGGAAGTCATGGCGCCCGAGCGCCGTCTGTTGACCGCGAAGACGCCTTCGATGTCGCTGTCCACCGGCGGCCGGTGGAAGCGCGGGCAGATCGCCTATGTCTCCACGCGGTACATGGGCGATATCCGCGGGCTGTTCGAAGGCGTTGGAAGGGAGATGCCCGAGATCGCGGGCAAGATCGTCCTGACCGAGGGCTTCGCCTCGCCGGGCAAGGTGGCCGACTTCACCAAGGCGGGCGCGATTGGCGCCATCTTCATCAGCCCTGGCGAGCGTATCCACGAGGGTATCTGCACCACGATCTGGGGATCACCCGACCTGGACTCCTGGGAACGCAAGCCGACCATTCCTGTCGTCTCGATCAGCAAGAGCGACGGCGCCTGGCTGCGCGGCCTGGCGTGCCAGGGCGGGGTCAAGGCGCGCCTCTCGACGAAGCTGGACGAGGGTTGGGTCGAGTGTCCGGTGTGCGTGGCCGAGATCCCGGGCCGGGAGGCACCCGAGGAGTTCGTGCTCGTGCACGGCCACGTGGACGGCTGGCATCAGGGCATAGGCGACAACGCCACGGGCGATGCCACGATGCTGGAACTCGCCAGAGTCCTCTGGAAGCACCGTGACCGGCTGGCGCGCACCGTGCGCATCGCATGGTGGTCAGGCCACTCGCAGGGCCGCTATGCCGGCTCGGTCTGGTACGCGGACGCCTTCGGGCTGGACCTCGACGCGCACTGCATCGCGCACATCAACTGCGATTCGACCGGCTGCCGTTGGGCCACGGTGTACGAGGACGTGTTCTGGATGAGCGAGGCCGAGGGTATCGGAAAGGCGGTCATAAAGGACGTGACAGGACTCGAGGCCGCCGGCGGCAGGCCGCTGCGCGCAGGGGATTGCTCGTTCTCGAACATCGGGGTCTCGACCTTCTACATGCTGTCATCCACGATGCCCAGGCCGTTGTTGCAGGAGAAGGACTACTACGCCGTGGGCGGCTGCGGCGGCAACATCGCCTGGCATACAGAGGACGACACCCTGGAGATCGCCGACCGCGACAACCTGCTGCGGGACACGAAGGTGTACCTGGTGGCCGCGTACCGGGCGGCCAATGCCGCGCTGCACCCGCTCGACTTCCGCGCCACGGCCGATGATCTGGCGGGCACGCTGCGGTCCTACCAGGAAGCCGCAGGAGAGGCGTTCGACCTGAGCCTGCCCCTCGCAGAGGCAGAGGCGCTGCGCGCAGATCTTGACCGCTGGTATGCGGAGCGGGAAGCCCTCGCCGGCCGTCCGGCATCCGACCCCGCGGTGCGCTCGGCAAATGCCACTCTGCGGAAACTCGCACGCATCCTAGTGCGCATCAACCACACCCGCGCAGGCCGCTTCCGGCATGACCCGGCTGTGGACGTACCGCCGCTGCCCGACCTGGCGCCCGCGAAGACACTGAAGGACCTGGCTCCGGGCAGCGACCGATACCACGTGACCCTCAATCATCTGGTGCGCGGCCGCAACCGCGTGACCGCGGCGCTCCGCGACGCACGCGCGCTGGTCGCGCCTTGACGGGCGCCGCCAGAGAAGCGCGCTGACCGTTAGGAGTTGGACGTTGCCTCGCGGCGGATCGCGTCTAGATCGAGGAACCGCGCGCCGTCCAACCCCCGGTACCGTTCAGGGTGGCAGGTCAGAACGAGTATCTGCAGCCGCCGGGCGGCCTCCTCGAGAATGGGCAGTACGCGCGCCAGGCGTCCGGCATCGGTCGCCGTGAGCACGTCGTCGAGCACGACGAGCTGACGCCCATCCCTGGCCAGCACGTCCGCCAGCGCCAGCCGGGTGACCAGATGGATCTGCTCCTTCTCACCGCCCGAGAGGGACCCCATGGCCACGTGCGAGTCCGCGGTCGCGGGTCGCACACCCTCGGGCTCTAGCGCCTGCCCGATCTGCACGCGACCCAGCCCGCCGCCGGCGATGCGCTGAAGATAGCGGGTAGCGGCGGCCTCAACCGGACCGGCTATGGCGGTCAGGGCCTCAGACCGGCACTGCAGGACGGTGTCACGGAGTAGGCGTACTGCACTTGCGCGGAGCTCCTCGCGTGCGACCTCGTCTTCCAGGTGCGCGACCTCTTCCTCGGCACCGGCCAGGGCCGAGTACGGCCCGGCTGCGCAGAGGTGCTGGAGGCGGCCTTCCTCGTTCTTCTCCTCTTCAAGGGCCCGGGTCGCATCGTCCTTAATGGCCTCAAGTTGGCGCTCGAGCTTGTCTGCGGCCAGAGTGGGATCCCCGCCCAGGGCGCTCAACTTGGCCTCAACATCGGCCAGACCCGCCCTGGCCGCCTCCCAGGCCATCGCTTCCTGCCGCATCTCGGCCTGGCGCTGCTCGTCCGTCTTCCCGTCTGAGGTGAGCTCGTCCAGCCGCGATTGTAGCTTCTCGACCTGGCGGCTTCCCCCGGCAGCCTCAGCTTCGAGCGCGGCCAGCCGCTCGCGCGCAGCGGACAGGGCCGTCTGCGCCGCCTGCCATTCGACCTCGGCGTTCTCGATGGCGGCATTTGTCTCGATCCCGACCGCGTCGGCGGCATCCCGCAGGGCCACGGCGTCCGGCAGTGTTCTTCTCCACTGCGGGTTGCGTTCCAGGATCTCCTCCAGGACAGCCTGCTCCCTGCGAAGGCCGGCCTCGATCTCCTCGAACGAACGACCCACTAGCAGGGTCTCGAGATGCGCCTTCGCCTCGGTGACCCTGGCGTCGAGGTCCCGCGCCTGCTCGCGGAGCGACTCCAGCGCGTCGAGATCCGAGGTGCCCAACCCGCGTGTCAGCTCCTCGATCCTGCGCTCGGCTGCGGCATATTCCAGGGCAATCTCGTCGGCTGAGGATACCGGGCCCCGCGCGCGCAGGCGCGCCACGCCCGGCATGTCGACGACGACCTCGGGGGTGCCCCTCACGGTCAGCGGCCTGCCCGGCGCAAGCGGCCTGGTCCCGGGTTCCTCGCCGGCGATCACCTCGGCGCTGCCGGGTCCCTCGGGCACGATCTCGAGCGTTATCCGCGCAGCCTCGATCCGAACGCGGGCTTCATCGCGCTTCGCCGCGGCGCGTCGGACGGCGCGCATCGTCTTGTCGTCCGGGGCCAGGACCGCCGCGCGTTCTTTCCGCCTCTCGTCGAGCGCGCCCGCGGCTTCGGCAATCCGGACCAGGAGCGCGGATTCCCCCTGTGCCTTCGCGTTGCCGTCGAGGAAGCGCCTGGCGTCCTCGGCAGTGCGCCGTGTCTTCTCCGCTTCGGCGCGCGCCCGGCGCGCGTCCTCAAGGATGCCCTGGGCCCTTGCCGCGGCCGTCTCCCGCTCTCCTACCTCGCGGGCCACCGGCGGCGTCCTCTCGAGCATCCGCGCGAGCGCCTCGCGAACATTCCCCAGTTCGCTCCGGACGGCCCTTATCTGATCCATCTGTTGGCGCAGTCTGGCGTGCGCGGCCTCCGCGGCCTTGACCTGTTCCTCCCTTGTGCGCTTCTCGGACTGCAGGACCCTGAAGGAATCCGCCTGCTTGCGGGCCTCGGCCAGGGTCTTCGCCAACTCCTCTACCTCACGCTTGGCCTGCACGCGCTTCGCTCTGAGATCCTCGACGCGCCGGCTGGCCTGATCGAAGGCCTCGTACTGAGTCTGCGCGTCTGCGCGCGTAGTACGGGCCTGCGCCAGACCTTCGCGCAGGCGCGCGAGGCGTGGCGCGTCCTTCCCGCGCTTCAACTGGCCGGTGGGCGTGTAGATCGCCAGGTACGCCTCCTCGATAGCGCGCTCCAACGGACCGCTGCCCGGCCCGGAGATCTGCGCACCCAGGGATTCCCGAATGCCGGCGACCACGTCATCGGAGAGCCCGGAGAGCGTTAGCTCGCCCTGCGGCACCCAGAGCACCTGCGCAAGACCGCGGTTCTCTGGACGCGCCAGGCCGCGGCCGGGCGGGTTGCGCGTCAGTAGCTCGCGCGCGCGATCGTCAGCAGCGTCGCCCTCGGCCAGACGCACGAACCGTCCCCCCTCGCGGCGCGCCAGCTCCGAGGCAGGTCGGTCCAGGAACCGCTTGGTGAGACGATAGTCGGTGCCGTCGTGCGCGAACTCCACGGTGACCGAAGGGGCGAGGTCGCGCCCCCACGGGCGCAGCGCCTCAACCTCTCTGCCCGTCACACGATGCCCGTCCAAGAGCCCGCGCAGCAGCGCCTCGAACAGCGTGGACTTCCCGGTGGCATTCGGCGCGTAGATCACGTTGAGGCCGTCGTCGAACGGGCCCACCTCGACCGGATCGGCGAAGCACCGCCACCCCTGCACGCGGATCGCGCGCAGAATCACCGCCGCACCTCGCCGGCGCTGGAAGCGGCGGCCAGCAGATAGAGATCGCGTAGCGCCTGCGAGGCGACCTCGCTTGATGCCTCCTCCGGACGCGACCCTTTGTACGCGGGGTCGGCCAGCATCCGCAGCCGCGCAGCCGCCTCCTGCACCGGCCCGGGCGGCAGGCCGGACATCCAGTCGGCATCGTCGGGAAACGGGCGCAGGCGCGAGGCATCCACCCGGGCGTGCAGGAACCGCGATGCGACGATCTCCTCGACGCGCGCCAGCTCTTCTTCTTCCGTGGGGGCGCAGAGGCCGTCGAGCCGCACATCCAGCAGCGTCGTCTCGGCGTCGCCGTGCGCCTCAATCTGTGCGCGCAGGCGCGCGAGATCCCCGGGCTCGCGCAGTTCGGCTTCGATCACGCGCCAGGTTAGCCTTCCGGTGCGCACCGGGGTGACAACCGGCGCACTGCCAGGGCCCGCGATCTCGACGATCAGCGCGTTCCCGCTGTCGCGCTCGCCGAAGCCGGTCGTCTCGTGGGTACCTGAGTAGGCCATGCGGGTCGCGCCGTCCGCGGAGGCGAAGAGCGCCGTGGAGTGCCAGTGCCCGAGCGCCAGGTAGTCGAGCCCGGCGCGCGCCGCGGCGTCACGCGGGATCGGGTGATCGGCCTCATCTCCACCGACCCCCTCCACCGTTCCGTGCGCAAGGCCGATGCGTATGCCGCGCGCATCCGGACCGCTGTCGTCTCGGGGCGGAATCCACGCCGTAGGATCCCTGCCGGAGTGCTTCGCCCGAATCGGGCACGGGAACAGGACCCCGCCCGGGACCTGTACGGGCTTCTCCTCTGTGAGCAATCGCGGCGCCGCGGGTCGCGCACCGCCGCCGCCTTCCTGCTCGTCTCTACCCCGCGCCCAAACCGGATGGTTCCAGATCGATCCGGGTGTCAGCGGGTCGTGATTGCCCGGGATGATGTAGACCGGGCCCTCGAAGCCCGCCAGGATGTCGGCCGCCTTCTGTACGAGAAGACGATCGACGCCGTTGTCCTCGAAGACGTCCCCGGCGAGCAGGATGAACTCGGCGCCGAAGGCGCGGGCTCCCTCGACCACGCGACGCGCTGCTGCCAGGCGCTCCTCGCGCACGCGTGAAGCGGCTGCGCCGGCATGCGCGGCCCGCATACCAAGCTGCCAGTCGGCCGTGTGCAGGAACTTCACCGGGCCCTATTTCGCTGGCGGGGCCGCCTCTGCCTGCATGCAGCACGTATTGCTGGTCGGGAGACCACGCGGACTTCAGGCGGATTTCAGTGGGAATACCAGGCGACCATGATGTTGTCTCTTTGTGTCGGCTCGAAGTCCTTCAGGCGCCAGATTAGACGAGTGCCTTCTATCTTCGCTCCCGAAGGCCTGATCAGGAACTCCCTGTGATGATCCTTCCGGGGCTTCGTACCCAGTCCGATCACCTGCCGGGGGGAGATTGAACCGAGGTCCACGACTAGCGTTGCCTCGCCGATGCGCCCCTTCCAGTTCGCTCCCGTGCTCAGGATGTAGGTGAACCACGCTACGCCTTCGACGTTCCCGCTTAGCGCAACCTCGTAGTCATTCTGTACCTGCTTGGTCTCGCCCGCGTCGAACGTCACGTCCTTCATCCACCAGATGAAGAAACCCCCGCGGTCACCGTCAGAAGTGAGCACGACTCGGCTTACCCCGACAGGCCGGCCGTTCACCGTCGAGGTGAACCGCCGGATCAGCCCGCGCTCGGGGATGTCGCCGCCGGTGTCCTCGGGGAACCCGATCCTGATGCGCTGCCTGGGTCCTTCGTTGCGCAGCACGAACCGGCACGCAACGCGGGCGTAGCCGCCCATCTTGTCGCGTACTATCCGCGCGTGAACGGCCTCGGAAACCATGCGGATGTCCTTGCTCGGTCTGGGGCCGGGGTAGGCGCTTCCGCTCGCGCCGAAGCTTGTGTCGTTTGCCCACGCTGCGGGGGCAATCGCCAAGAGCACGGCAATGCTCACCAACAGGATGCGTCTCATGTCAGCACCAACCTCATCGGCTGCAGTTGTCGCGTGAATGGATTCAAGACAAGTCCCAGGATCTCCAGCGTAACCGTGCCAAGCAGAGCCTCGTCCCCGGGCTCACCCAGGATCACGGGCGTGTGGCCCTGCCCATGCGGAAGCGAGATGTGGCACTCGGACACCTGGCGCTGCATCGTACTGCCGTCGGCCAAGGAGAATGTCATGGTCCGCGTTGGCGACAGGCCTATCGATTGCCAGACAGTGTGGGGAAGCAGCGTGTAGGTCGCCCCGCTGTCGACCAGGAACAGCACTGTCTCACGCTGGCCGCCGGGGCCGGTCACGACTCCTTCGACGTGCGTCATGCCCACCGAGCCCACCTCTATTCATATAATCGCCCGGTGGGTGCGCTTTGTGAAGTCCTGGCGCTCCAGGTCACCTCGCCGCGACTGCCCCGTCGATCCCCACCACAACTACCTCTGGCACGACGTCCGTGCCCGACTGCCTGACGGCCTCCTCGACCATCCTCAGCAGCCCGGAGCAACAGGGCACAACCATGATGGCCACGGTCAGCGACCGAACATCGTTCAGTCGCAGGATCTCGGCCATCTTCTCCACGTAGCCCCGCGTGTCGTCGAGCTTGGGACAGGCGATGACCAGCTTCTTCCCCCGCAGCAGATCCCGGTGAAAGCTCCCGAGCGCGAACGCGGTGCAGTCCGCGGCCACCAGCAGGTCGGCGTCCCGCAGGTAGGGCGCGAGCGGCGAGACCAGGTGGAGCTGTACCGGCCACTGCGTCAGCTCAGATCGTTGGGGTACGGTCCGCTCTTCGGCCGCAGGATCCCTTTCGATTGTGATGGCCCGGCTCCCCGGGCAACCCATGTGGGGTCGCGGTGGCGCGCCATGCACATGGCTGGCCGCCTCATCGCCGCGCGTTCTGCGAACGTGGGCGTGGGTCGCTTTGGCGTCGTAGGCCTCGACCTCGCGCTCCACGATGCGCAGCGCGCCCGGTGCGCAGACGTCCAGGCACGCGCCCATCCCGTCGCAGTAGATTTCGCGCACGAGGACCGCCTTGCCCTCCGCGTCGAGCTCGAGGGCGCCTTCTGCGCACGCGGTGGTGCACAGGCCGCAGCCGTCGCACAGATCCCTGTCTATCTCGATGATCTTCCTCTTGACCAATGTCGCCGGCATTGCGAAGACCCCCTTCATGGAATCCCGGTCTCGGACCCGGCGTACGCCAAGCAACGCCATGTGTGCCGGGCAACCCGATTTCAGCACACTGGTCTGGGGGCGTCCTTGACCTGGGTCAAGAGGTGGTTCCGGAGGCCGTCCGGGCAGTCGTCCGGACGGTGCGGCTCACTCCCCGGCTTCGGCCCGCAGCCGGGCGCAGTCCTTTATGCGGATGCGCGGCCCTCGCACCTCAATCAGGCCGTCCGTCCGGAGCTGCCTGAAGGTCCGGGAAAGGGTCTCGCTCGCGGTGCCGAGCAGCCGGGCCAGCTCTCCCTTCTTGACCGCGAGGGTGACAACGCAGACCTGCCCCCCGGCGCAGTTGGCGCACAGGTACCGCGCCAGACGCTGGCGCACGGTGCGCAGCCCGAGGCTCTCCAGGCGGCCGCCCAGAAGCAGGCACTTGCGCGCCAGCAGCTCGATGAAGAAGCGCGCGGCTTCAGGGTGGGTATCGATTGCGCGAAGCACGTTCGCGGCGCTGTAGGAAAGCGCGTGCGTCTGGGCCACGGCCTGGGCGTTGAACGGATAGCGGCCGCCGGCGAACGCCACCGCCTCGCCGAGGAAGTCGCCAGGGCCGAACCTCGCCACCTCGAGCTCCCTGCCCTGCTCGTCCACCTTGTAGACGCGCACGCCGCCGGAGGTTACATAGAAGAACTCCGCAGCCGGCGATCCTGCCTGGAACAGCAGGGCCCCCGCCGGGTAGCCGCGGGGAACGCCCAAGGACTCGATACCAGGACCGGGTCTGCTCATGGCCGCATCGTGGTCATTCGCCGGTGGGCCGCGTGCTTACCTTCCCGAAGCAGAGGGGGTAGAATGACTATCTGATGACGCGTAGCGGCTACTCGCGCCCGATTGTCCGGGACATCCTCTTGGTATCGCTGGCATGCCTCGTCGCCATCCCCCTGTACGGACGCATCGAACCTGATTCGGCGCGTTTCGCGAAATGGGACTTACATCTGTACCGGAGAATGGCTGACGCTGCGCCGGGACTCGCGCTTGACGTACGGCCCCCCTTTGTCTACCGGATCCTGGGTCCGTACGTGTCCGGAATCCTCCCCATGGAGAGGGATTCCGCATTTCTGCTGGTGACGCTCAGCGCGGCCCTGCTCGTCCCCTTGATGTTGTACCTGCTGCTCTGCAGGGCCGGGGTCAGATCCAGGAACGCGGCCCTTGCTGCTGTTCTTCTGGTCTTCAACAAATGGCTGTTCGGGTTCGCCGTCTGGGACTACTTCCAGACAGGTGACCTGCTCTCGCTGCTCTCGATAATGCTCCTGCTCTGGGCTGCCTACACGAGCAGGTGGCCGGCATTCGGCCTGATCCTCGCCCTCGGTGTCTTGACGCGGGAGACTGTCATCCTTGCCCCTCTCGTTGTCCTGGTGTACCTGCTCGAATCCGGACGCTGGCAGACCGAGCGCAGGGCGTTCCTGATATCGCTCGTCCCAGCCACCCTGATAGTGCTGACACTTGTTCTGGCGGCCAACGCGCACGGCGCGTCGCCGCTCTACTATGCAGGCGCGGCCTGGACATACTGGCACAGTGTGCTGGATCCTCAAGCATGGGTCAGATTACTGGTATCGGCGTTCGCCCCTGTCTCGCTGCTGCCCCTGCTGCGCCCTGGCAGGACCTGGGAGATACTGAACAAGTCGAGACACCTCCTCCTGCTCTACGCGCTGGCGGTGGGACTCGTGGCCTTCGTGGGAATGCAGCGATGGAAGTGGGGCATCGTGCCGGTGGTGTTGGGAGCGGGCGCGGTCGGCCTCCTCTACCGGGTCATCCTCGGAGGGCCTCAGCCATAACCTGCCCAGGATCGTCGCGAGTTGCACGTCCCCCTTCGGGATTGGCAACGCTTCTCTGCGCGGGTTCTGTCGGATTGCCCCTTTTGTCGGTTCTGGAGCGGGCGATGGGATTTGAACCCACGACCCTCGGCTTGGGAAGCCGATGCTCTACCGCTGAGCTACACCCGCTCGCTGGGTAGTATTATACCACGGACCCGGCTCACCCCCCTGCAAGGCGCCGTCCGCATCTTCCGCAGTAGCGGTCCCGGGGGCGTGGGCGTGCACCGCAGTGTACGCAGTAAACGTCCGCACGTCCGGCTGGTCCCCCGCGCCGCA